>JBJXEX010000375.1:0-58028 GCA_046156195.1 Planctomycetaceae bacterium
CTCGCCAAAGCGAACAAGCAAAGTGCGATGCAGTTCCCTCGCGAGCACTTGCAGAAGCAATGGTCCGAGTTGCAACAACTCAAGAGCAAAGTGGTCGGGCCAGTGAAGTCGCTCGACGCGGAACTCAAGGTCTCTGCCAAGAAGCTGCTGACGCCGGAGCAACTGACTCTCGGCCCGGTACGATTGGCTTCAACGCCAGTGGACCGCATCAACAAACAAACGATGTGGGGTCTGACGATCCTCGGCGTGTTGTTGCTGGCGGGACTCGGCACACGCATCGCCGCGATCGGCGGAGCGGTCATGCTGACCACGTTCTATCTCGCGATCCCGCCGTGGCCCGGAGTCCCCGAAACCCCCGGCCCGGAGCACAGCTTCATCGTCAACAAGAACTTCATCGAGATCGTCGCCCTGCTCGCAATCGCCGCACTCCCGACCGGCAATTGGTTCGGACTTGATCGACTGGTAGGCAAGTTCTGTTGCCGAAAGAAGCCCGGCTGCTGCGGAGCGGCCCCGGCAACCTCTTGTGGAACAACTACGCCAACAACCGCGAACCCGCTACCTGTCGCCACGAGCGGTGGTTGAACTCGTTGACCTTGTCGCAGTTCGCGACACATCGAGAGACCACACAAATTCCTGCGATGGCAAATGTGATCTTTGTAGTCACAGCTTGTGATCTTAAATGGTCAGATGCGGTCACAGATTGTGACCGCATCCCCTCTCCAGGCGAGGAGCCTATTTCAATGGCAAGCAAAACGGCGATCATCGTCATCGAACAAATTGAACCGCTCATCAGAACGATTCGCGGCCACAAAGTTATTTTAGATAATGACTTGGCGCACCTTTACGGCGTGCCCACGAAGCTGCTCAATCAAGCTGTCAAACGAAATCTGAGTCGATTCCCTGAAGACTTTCTGTTTCAAATGACGCAAGAAGAGTCTGATGGGATGCGGTCACAATTTGTGACCGCATCCAAACGCAACGTTCGACATCAACCCTTTGCTTTCACCGAGCACGGCGCGTTCATGGCGGCGACGGTTTTGAGTTCGCCGCAAGCGATTGAAATGAGCGTGTTCGTCGTGCGGACGTTCGTCAAACTGCGTGACTTGATTCTGGGACATCGGGAGTTGGCCACCAAATTGGATCAATTGGAAAAGAAAGTCGCTGGCCACGACGAGTCCATTCAACAGATCATCGCCGCGATTCGACAACTTACGAGCACTCCAGAACCGGAACCTCGTCGCATGGGATTTCATGCGATCCGCGAATCTGCTGCCAAAGAACCGACAAAGAAACTCCCGCAGGTCAGACGCAAAACCAGCAGCAAGAAATCTTGATATTCGATAGGAACAAGCGATGTCCGTGAAACCCATTCCTGACGGCTACCACTCTGTCACTCCGTACTTGATCTGCCTAAGTGCGGCAGCAGCGATCGACTTTTACAAGACGGCCTTCGGAGCGATCGAACTCTTTCGCTTGCCGATGCCAGATGGCAAGGTCGGCCATGCGGAGATCAAAATTGGCAACTCGCCAATCATGTTGGCTGACGAGTTTCCCGGCATGGGCTTCAATAGCCCGACCACATTGAAGGGAACTCCGGTCAGCTTGATGATCTACGTCGAAGACTGCGACGCGATGTTCGCCAAAGCAATCGGGTTGGGTGCGACAGTGATCAAGCCGCTCCAAGACCAGTTCTATGGCGACCGTTCCGGATGCCTGGCAGATCCCTTCGGCCACGTTTGGACGATCGCCACTCACAAAGAAGATGTCTCGCCCGAAGAACTTGCTCGAAGGAGCGAGGCGTTCGGCAAGCAAACGATTCCAAATAACTGATCTCTCTTTTCGTCACGTAATCATGCCGACGATCCTTCAACAAGATGGCTTCAAAGTTCGGATCTTTGTCGATGATCATGAGCCTCCCCACGTCCACGCGCGATACGATCAAGCCTTGATCGTGATTAATTTGGCGGTTGCTGACGGACAAATTCCAACAATTCGTACCGTCAAGCATGCGACTGCCGAGTTACAACGAACGGCACTACGGTTAGTCACAGAACACAACGATTTCCTGCTAGGACATTGGAGACTAATTCATGGCTAAGAAATCCACGATTGCCAAGACCGTTCAATGGGGGCGCTTCGTGTTGACCGAATCAGAAATTGAGCGGCAAATCAGTGAGGCCACTTTGCGTGGTGAGGCCGAGCTACAAACAGAGCCACTAGCAACTGCGGCTCGATTTGATCGACGATCGCGATGTGTTGTTATCACGCTCAATAAAGGGAGCACACTGAGCATTCCGGTTGATTTGCTTCAGGGGCTTGCTGAAGCGTCACTCAAAGACCTTGCTCAAATTGAAATTCCCAGTCCTGGCTGCGAGATTGAATGGCCAACGCTCGATCAACAATTCTCCATTCAGGGTTTACTTGCCGGACGATTCGGGACACGCCGCTGGATGACCGAGCTCGCTGAGCGAATGACTTCAGCAGCACCGCATCGCAAATTAGGGTCAGCCAAAAGCAGCACCGCAGACAAGAAGGGTCGCCGCCGTAAACCAACGGCGGTCGCCATCGTGTGAAATACTTTGCGAATGGATTCCTTTCGCAATTCAGAATCAACGGACCACGGACCACGGACCACAGACAACTCACCCACTTCATCCACAAAGGAAAAACTCATGCAACTGACTCCCGAACAAAAACAGCTTGGCAAAGAAAACTTCAACGAGGCGGTTGGTTTCAGCCGGCGCGAATTCATTACCGGTGCTGCCGCTGCCGGAACCGGGCTTGGTGCGTTCTACTTCGGCTATGACAAGCTGAAGGGTGAACGCGTTCGAGTCGGCTTCATTGGGACGGGCGATGAAGGCTCGGTGCTGCTGACTCAGCATCCGCCGGAGTACATGGAGATTGTCGCGATCGCCGACATTCGTCCGACGAACTTGCGTCGCGCGCTCGAAGGTGACGGCAACGATGATCGAGTCGGACTCATCCGCAAGCTCGGTGAATCGGCAGCGACCAAGATCAAGCTTTACGACGACTACAAGGCGTTGCTGGCCGATCCCAAAATCGAAGCAGTCGTCATCGCCACGCCGCTGATCTCGCACCACACGCTCGCGATTGAAGCGATGAAGGCGGGCAAGCATGTGCTGTGCGAGAAGCTGATGGCCAAGACTGTCACCGACTGCAAGTCGATGATCCGGACTGCGAAGGACACCGGCAAGCTGTTGGCGGTCGGACATCAGCGGCACTACAGCGTGCTGTACGACAACGCCTACAGCATCATCAAGATGGGACTGCTCGGCGATATCAAGCACATTCGCGCGCAGTGGCATCGCAACAACAGCTTCCCTGGCCGCGACTCGTGGAACAAGAAGGTTGATCCGAAGGACATGGCCGCCCTCAAGGACAAGAACGATTACCTCAAGAGCTTCGGCTTCGATGATGTCGAGCACCTCGTCAACTGGCGCGTCTACAACGCAACTGGCGGCGGCTTGATGGCGGAACTCGGCAGCCATCAGCTTGACGCTAGCAGCATCTTCCTCGGCAAGGTGAAGCCAATCGCGTGCAGCGGCTACGGTGGGAAAAACTTCTACGGCGTGAAAGGAGTCGGCTCGAAAGACAAGCAAGAGGACAAGCGCGAGATCGACGATCACGTTTACGTCACGTTCGAGTTCCCCGGCCAACACTACGACGTGAAGGACAACCCAGACGACATAGCGATCGTGACGTATTCGTCGCTCAGCACGAATCGCTTTGAGCCTTACGGCGAGCAAGTCATGGGAAGTCGCGGAACGCTTGTGGTTCAAACCGAGCAACAAGCGATGCTCTACAAAGAAGCGAGTCCTGAAACTGGCGGCGGGGGCGTTGAACAACGTCTCTACGTCATCAACGGCAATGACAGCGGCCCGGTACTTTCCGCCAGCGCAAGCCTCGCTCCGACTGCCGGAGCAGCATCTGCGGGAGCGACCGTCGAGAAAATCAGCCGTGGCTACACGGAAGAGATGGAGCACTTTTGCCACTGCATCCGCAACAACATCTTCGCCGGCCCCAAAGACGGCGGCCTCCGCTGCAACGGCACCGTCGCGATGGCCGATGCGATCATGGCGCTGACCTCAAACCTCGCGATGAAGCACAAGAAACGCATCGCCTTCAAACCCGAATGGTTCGATCCGGAGAGCGACGCTGCTCCGGAGACGGATAAAGAAGTCGTGGGGAAAGTTTAGGAAGCAAAGATTGATGAAGAAGCCAACCATCTATCTCGACACGAACATTGTTTCGGCTTTGCACTATATCGGGACTGATATCAATACGTTGTCGCGCCGAATGGCGACACGAGATTGGTGGGATTCTGAACGACGGCATTTTGACGTCGTGGCGTCTTCGTTCACAGAATTGGAACTGGCCGCCGGGCAGTATCCAGGCCAAGCCAGCAGTGTGCGGTTTGTTCGGCGATTGCCGTATGTGCCAATCACAAGGTTGGCTCGAAATCTGGCCGACGAATTATTGGAACAGGACGTGATTCCAGCAGGTAAACGAGGAGACGCAATGCAGTTGGCCTTGGCGGCTGCCCACGAATTCGATTACCTGTTGACTTGGAATTACGCCCATTTGGCAAATCCGCTGACTCAAGCCAGAGCCGAGCGCCTGTTTGCCAAATGCGGCTGTCGTGCCCCGTTGCTCGTTTCGCCGGAAACGATCCCGCAAGTGAAATTCAACAAGACAATCAGGAGATGAGAACATGATTGATTCGCTGATTGAAAAATCACACGCCGTTCGCGAGCAGCTCTTACAGCAATATGGCGGAGTTTCGGGCTTGTTTGACAAACTCGAAGAGATGGATCGGAAGCGACTGACATCTAAGCCAATTAAGGCTACGCGAGCAGTCAGGGCTGCGAAGACTTCCAAAACGACAAAGGGAAAGAAATCCCGGACAAGCTGAGTTACAGATTATCTTTGCCTGTTTGATTCGGAGCCTCCCATGCTTCCATGGGTTGAGTGTCCTTCGCTGACTTTGAATCTGGACTTGTCGCCGGAAGAACGGATCGCGGTAGTGTCGGATGAGTTGATGGAGCGCTCGCGGGAGTTATTGGCGGCGGTGCAGTCGGAGATTTCGGGCGGGCAGCGGTGGTTGGCGGATGCCGTGCAGTTGCGAACGGCGTATCGCTTTCTCGCGGAAACAAAAGCGAATGCGCGACGAGTTGGTGTCGATTGGCGTGACCTGACGTTGGCCAACTTGAGCTATGAATTGGTCGTCGGGATGTTTGCCTGTTCGACGATTGCATTGCCGACGGCGGCAGGGCCGGTACTCGCACGCAACATGGATTTCTGGCCGGAGAAATGGCTGGCGCGCGCGAGTACGTTGATGCGGTTTACTCGCGGCGGAGAGATCGCGTTTGTGAATGCGGGTTGGCCGGGAGCGGTCGGCGTTGTCAGCGGCATGTCGGCGAAGGGATTTGCCGTCGTCTTGAATGCAGTCGGTGGTGGTAGCGACAAATTAGGGTATCCGGTGTTGCTGCATTTGCGGCGAGTTTTGGAAGACGCCGAGAGCTTCGATGCGGCGGTCGATTGGCTCGCGTCGGAACGACTGATGGCCGGGGCGTTGTTTACCGTTGTCGGGACGGAGAACAGTCAGCGAGTCGTTGTCGAGCGAAAGCCGTCAGCGTTTGTGTTGCGACGTCCGGTCGGTGATGAGCCGCTGGTGACAACCAACGATTACCGGTTGCTCAACGCGAGTGAACATGGCTCAATCGAAATGTTGTTGCAGACGAGTTGTTCGCGGTTTGATGCGCTGAGCCAACTCTTCACGAAGCATCGTGACGCGGATGAGGTCGGCGATTCGGAGTTGCTTTATGCACTCACTGATGCACGTGTCCGGCAGACAATCACGGCTCAGCACATGATTTTTCGACCGCGAGAAATGTTGTCGCGGTTGTTTGCTCCACGAGAGTTGCTTTGCGAGGATGGCCTGGAATGAGTTGCAAGCTAGTCCAAGAATGAATCAGACGTTGGATTGTGTTCTCTTCATCCTTGGGACGGCTTTGCCATCCGCAGGCAGTCCTCGTTCCTGAAACTGCCCACGGATGGCAAAGCCGTCCCACGGATATGACCACAAACTCCAGACATTGAAGAAGGACGCAACTTCAAAACTCACGCTTCGAGCGACAGCGACGAAAACAACGTGGAGCCCCTTCATGCCTGAGCCTCAAGTAGAACGATCTCAAACCTGGGTGTGGTGGATTTGCGGGCTGCTGCTGTTGGCGAGCACGATCAATTACATGGATCGGCAGACGCTCGTCGGGACTTCGGATCAGATCATTTCTGAGTTCGGGCTCAATAAGGAACAATACGGATACATCGAAGCGGCGTTTGGTTTGGCGTTTGCCGTTGGGGCGAGCATTTTTGGAGTGATCGCAGATCGGACGAACGTTCGCTGGTTGTATCCGTGCGTGTTGCTGCTGTGGTCGGTGATGGGCTTTGCGACGGGGCTGATTGATACTTACACGGGACTGCTGCTTTGTCGGATGTTTCTCGGTCTGTTTGAAGCGGGGCATTGGCCGTGTGCGTTGAAGACGACTCAGCGATTGTTGCCGGCGAAGTATCGAGCGTTGGGGAACAGCGTCTTGCAGAGCGGCACTGCGATCGGAGCGATCGTGACTCCGCAGATCATCAAGGCGATGGTCACTGGCGAGACGGGAAGTTGGCGGATTGCGTTTCAAGTGATCGGTGCAATTGGACTGGTCTGGATTTTCTTGTGGTTGGCTTCGGTGCGGAGCAGCGATTTAGCCGACTTGCCCAATCAAGAGTCGTTGGACGCTGAAGCCGAGAAAAGCGGCGGGACGTTTCGCGAGTTGCTGTTGTCGCGGCGATTCTTGGTGCTGCTCATCGTTGTGGTCTCGATCAATATTTGCTGGCACCTGTTTCGAGCGTGGATGAAGTTGTTCTTGAAAGAGGGACGTGGGTACGACTCGAACGCGGCGCTCGATCTGATGACGTGGTTCAACATCGCGACGGATATTGGCTGTCTGGCGACGGGACTTGCGACCGCCGCGTTGAGCCGTCGCGGTTGGTCGGTTCATGGAGCACGTTGCATGGCGTTTGGCGTCTGCGCGTTGCTCACTGCGGCGGGCGGATTGATTCCGTGGTTGCCGTCCGGGCGTCCGCTGGAGATCGCGCTGATGATCGTCGGGCTGGGAGCACTCGGCTTGTTTCCGTGTTATTACGCGCTGAGCCAAGAGCTTTCGCGACAACATCAAGGCAAGATATCCGGGACATTGGGGACAACGGCATGGATCACATCGTCCGCCGCGCACGTGCTCTTCGGTGGTTGGGTCGATCGGACAAAGTCCTACGACATGGGGATGATGCTGGCCAGCTTGCTGCCGCTGGTGGCGTGGGCAGCGATGTTCTGGCTGTGGCCTCGACAGGCGGATGAGAGTCGATCCACATAAAACGTTTGGGGGAGTTCATGAGATCGTTCTTTCAACAGACCGCTGTGCTGCTGGCGATGGCTCTGTTCGCTGCGGGAGGAATTGCTCGTGGAGCGGAACTTGTCATCGACACGCCGATGACTCCGCCGAATTGGGCGTTGTTAGAGCGGGAGTTGTTCCGAGCGAATGAGGCTGCGTGTCGCGAGTATTTTGCTCGGTACTTCGATGACCGAGGTTATCTCGAATGCGTCGAGCGTTGGGGTGGGGACGATGGGCCGGATGATGCGATTGAGAATCTGACTGACTGGCCGTTGCTGCACATGCTCGGTGGCGGCGACGCGGTCAAGGCGATGTACCTCAAGGCTTGGGAGGGGCATCTGCGACAGTTCACGGCGGCAAAGACGAAGGAGGTCGAGTTCGCTCGCGACGGGATGTATTACCGCGAGTTCCCCGTGATGATGGACTGGCTGCACAACGGCGAAGGATTGTGCGTCTTCAACCTGATGGGCCTGTCGGCTCCGCACGCTCCGAAGTTTGCCGACCGAGTCCGTCGCTTCGCCGATTTCTATGTCCCGGCCGAAGACAACCCGCTCAATCACACGGCGACGGCGAACTATGACACGCAACGAAAACTGATCCGTAGCATGTTCAACGGCAGCCGCGGCCCGTTGCTACGCAAAGCAACGGCGCTCGATTGGGCGGGCGATCCGATCGAAATCGAGGGTCGCTTCAAACCGGGCCACGGCGAGCGGACATTCGAGGAGATGCTCCAGCACTTTGAGGAGTACACCGACACGCTCGGCGACCATCCGCAGAACTTGCTGGCGACGTCGCTGGCGTTCAATGCGTTCACGCTCACTCACGAAGAGAAATACAAACGCTGGCTGTTGGAGTACGTCGATGCGTGGTGCGACCGAGCCGCTGCGAACAACGGCATCCTTCCCTCGAACATCGGCCGAGACGGCCAGATTGGCGGTGACGCGAACGGCAAGTGGTACGGTGGCACCTACGGTTGGGGCTTCACCGTGACTGATCCTGTCACGGGCAAGAAGGCTCATCGCAGCACGGTGCGACTGAGCCTCACCGGTTTCGGCAACGCGCTGCTGCTAACCGGCAATCAAAAATACGTCGATGTCTGGCGGCGGCAGATCGACGCGGTGAACTCAAACGCAAAGGTCATCGACGGCAAGAAGCAGTATCCGCAGATGTTCGGCAATCAAGGTTGGTACGACTTTCAATCCTCGCCGTGGGAGCCGGGTTTGTTGGAGATCGCGTACTGGTCGATGCGCGACGATGACCTCGCGCGAGTCGCCAACAATCCGTGGATTGCGTACCTCCAAGGCCGAGCACCGGCCTATGCCGAGTCCGCTCTGCGAGCCGACTTGAATCGCATTCGGACTCGCGTCGCCGCGATGCGACGAGACACGACAACTCCCGACACGCGGTTGTCCGATGACCCGATGAAGTTCAATCCGTGCTCGGTCGATAGCTTGGTCCATCTGGTGCTGGGTGGGATCGATCCCGGCAAAATTGGCTCGCCGCTGCACGCTCGGCTGAGGTACTTCGATCCGCAACACGGTCGCCCTGGATTGCCCGCCGATGTGGCGGCACTGGTCGATCGTCTGACCGCCGACGAAGTCCGCGTCACGCTGGTCAACGTGCATCAGACCGAACCGCGAACGGTGCTGGTGCAAGCGGGCGCGTATGGCGAACATCAAATCGAGTCGCTCGTCATCGACGGACAGTCTCGGCCGATCAATGACCGCCGAGTCGTCGTCCATTTCGCTCCCGGCTGCGGCGGAACGCTGACGTTGCGAACCAAGCGTTATCAAAACGTCGTCCGATTCGAGTAGCGTGCGGACTTGGGAAATCGGCACGGACGGAGGCCAATGCCGGGGCACAGATGAAAACAAATCAGAAGGCGTTTGTTCGCGAAGCGATCCACAACCATCAAGGAACAACATGACCAAACTTCCGCTCGCACTTACCGCAGTTCTTTTGGCTTGCGGCCTTGCTCAGGCCGCCGAGCCGCGCACTCGCGTCGCAATTATTGGCGAGGCGTTTCACATCAACGACCAGCCGACTTATGCGGGGCGAACGTGGAACGGCAAGCGGATTGAAGGGCTGCTGTTCAATAGCCGCATGGTGCAGGCGACGTTCGATGACTTGAACCCGCAGACGCGCGAACGCTGGGCTTACCCCGATACGAAAGCCTGGGACGCCGATCGCAACCTGCGAGAGTGTCTGGCCGCGATGCCCGAATGGCGGAAGCACGGGTTGCTCGGCATTACGGTCAATCTGCAAGGAGGGAGTCCGCAGGGGTACTCGAAGGAGCAACCGTGGCATAACTCCGGGTTCACCGAGTCCGGTGTGTTGCGGCCTGAGTACATCGCACGGCTCGAACGAGTGCTCGCGCGAGCGGACAAACTGGGGATGGTCGTGATCGTCGGTTACTTCTACTTCGGGCAGGATCAGCGGCTGACGGACGAAGCGGCTGTCATCGCCGCGACGGATGCAGCGACGAAGTGGTTGCTGAAGAGCGGCTTTCGCAACGTACTCGTCGAGGTCAACAACGAGTGCAACGTCAAAGCCTACGATCACGAGATTCTCAAATCGGATCGCATTCACGAGCTGATCGACCGAGTGCGGCGCACTGAGCATGACGGTCGGCGGTTACTGGTCGGGACGAGCTACGGCGGCGGAGCGATCCCGCGCGAGAATGTTGTGAGGTCATCCGACTTCCTGCTGCTGCACGGCAACGGCGTGAAGGAACCGGAACGCATCACCGAGATGGTTCGCCAGACGCGCGACGTGCCGGGCTATCGTCCGATGCCGATCCTGTTCAACGAGGACGATCACTTCCACTTCGATCAACCGAGCAACAACTTCGCTTCCGCAGTCGGCGAGTACTCGAGCTGGGGCTACTTCGATTACCGCATGAAAGACGAAGGCTTCGACGAGGGCTATCAAAGCGTGCCGGTCAACTGGGGCATCAGCAGCGTTCGCAAACGGGGCTTCTTCAAGTTGCTCAGCGAGATCACTGGAGCAAAGCCATGAATCCGCACCGCGTTCTCATCACCGGAGCTGCGGGGAATCTCGGAGCGAAGCTGGCGGCACATCTCGTTGCTCGTAGCTCAGGCGGCTCGCCTGAGAATCGGTATGAAGACGATTTGCATCGCGAATCAGAGAGAAGCAGGCGAGCCGCCTGCTCTATGGTGCTGCTCGACAAGCCAGACGGTGACTTGAGCGTCTGGGATGAGCGCTGGGCCTCGCGTTTCGAGGGGGTCGATGCGGTCGTGCATTTGGCGGGCGATCCGGTCGCGTATCACGACTGGAGCCAACTCACCGGGCCAAACATCGACGCGGTGCTCAATGTGTTCGAGGCGACTGCTCGCGCGCGAGCGAAGCGGCTGATCTTCGCGTCGTCGAATCATGTGATGGGTGGCTATCAAGACGGCGAGCCAATCCCGATCACAACATCACTGCCTCCGAAGCCGGGCCTGCGATACCTCGCCGACGGAGCCGAGCGATTCAGTGGCGAGTATGGCTCTGCGAAGTTGTTCGGCGAGCGACTCGGTCAACACTACGCGACGACGCGTGGCCTTGAAGTGATCTCGGTTCGCATTGGCTGGGTCTGGCGCGGTACGAACGAGCCTTCGCAATTGCCGCCCGAGCGGGGCGAGTGGTTCCGCAAAATGTGGCTCTCCGATCGCGACTTCCTGCACCTGATGGACTGCTGCCTAACGGCCGAACTTCGCGAGCCGTTCGTCATCGTCAACGGCATGTCGAGCAACACTGGCATGCGCTGGGATTTGAACGGCACTCAGCAAGCAATTGGCTATCGCCCACAAGACGACGTCGAGCGGAGTTCTGGGTAAGGATCGTCGGTGTTTCGTTTGCTGAACACGGCTCCGCAACATTTCGCTTGTGCCGGTTGACGTGCCATCGGTTCGAGATGCTCGCTGTTTCGTTTTTCCCGAATACTCTGACGGCACAATCCTCACGAACCTGACATGGACACGTTCACGGAAATGGTTTGATCGGTTCAATCGGCACAACCGACTGCATTGGCTTCGCCAGCTCGTGGTCGCTGTGTCGGAGGAATACCGTTTGCCGTGGCGGCTGATCCCCATCACTCTGAGGGACCGCATGTGCTCTTCGGTGTGCGGTTCGATGAGTCGGACCACTCCAAGGATTCCGCGATGCCTCCCGCCTCCACCTCTCCTGCCAGTACTTCCGAGCGCACCGCTTTGCGCGAGCCGCGTCCACGAGCCACCTCGCGTGCCGATCGTTTTCTACCGTTCAGTGCTCCTGATCTCGGAGAGTCGGAGCTGGCCGAATTGACGGAAACGCTGCGTGCCGGCTGGTTGTCCGCGGGGCCGAAGACTCGGCAGTTCGAGCAGGAGTTCGCGAAGTTCGTCGGCGTGAAGCACGCGATCGCAGTCAACAATGGGACGACGGCGTTTCGGCTGGCGCTGCAAGCGCTCGATTTCCAGGCGGGTGACGAAGTCATCATGAGTCCGTTCGCGCCGATCGCGGCGGCGGAATTGGTGCGTGCTTTGGGAGCCGTACCGAAGTTCGTCGATGTCACCGAACGGGGCCTGCATCTCTGCCCCGACTTACTTCTGCACGCGATCACCGAGCGCACGCGAGCCGTCTTGATTTCGCACGTCGCGGGGCTGCCCGCCGAAATGGATGAGTTGCTGGCGATCACTCGGCGACATGGCTTGCTGGTGATTGAAGATGCCGGACAAGCCCTCCCCGCGACGTATCGGCATCAACAGGTCGGCGGTCTAGGGGACGTGACCTGTTTCACGTTCTTCGCCCAGAAGGCGCTGTCGCTGGGCGAGGGTGGTTTTATTTGTACCAATCAAGCGGCCATCGCCGATCGCTGCCGAGTGCTGGTGATGAGTCCCTGGGATTTGATCCCGCCTACGTTGGAGGACGAGCCTGAATTCGCGACCACTGACACGCTCGCCAATCTGTCTCCGACCGCCACCGCAAGCGACCTGACAAATCCGCTCCTCGCCAACGGTCGGACTCGGCGCGGGCGCGGTGGTTCCAAGTCGGCGATGTTCGATGATGCTCAACTGCTGGCCTTGTCGGCCGACGGCTATCAAGCGTCGATGTGCGACCTCTCGGCCGCCGTGGGAATTGCTCAGCTCCGCAAGGCGACGACGATGTGGCAACGTCGGCGAGAAATCGCCGTCACCTACAACGTCACCTTTAGCCGGATCGTCGAACTGCAATGCCCCGCCGACCGTGCCGACTCGCAGCACGCTTGGCATCTGTATTTGCTGCGGCTGAACCTGCAACGTCTGCGATGTTCGCGCAATCAATTCCTGGCGGAGCTGCGTGCTCGCGGGATCGGCGCGACGGTCATGCCTCCGCCGTTGCACTTGCAGTCGGCGTATGCCTCGCTGGGTTATCAACCCGAAAGCTGTCCGATCGCCACGCAGGAATACGCTCGCGAGATTTCACTGCCGATCTACAGCCGCATGAGCGACGACGACACCCAGCGCGTGATCGACGCGGTCGAGGGGATCATCAAACGCTTCCGCGCGATCCCGAATCTGCCGCGCTGAAGGACTCTCGCTGATTGAGCCAAGAAATTGGCGAGTTCCGATTGGGAAGACGCCAAACAATCTCGCATCATTCTGCCCACCCATCATTCTGCTGATTTCCGGCGAGCAGAATGATGAGTGGGCAGAATGATGTGAGAGCGGCAACCAAAAACACTTCTTGATCGCGGTTGGGAATCTCTGTTGATGACAGGCCATTTTTTGTTGATCCGTGGGGCGACCTTGCCATCGGTGGGGTCAAGATTTCGGATTTGATCCCATCCGCCGCGGCGGAGCAAAGCCGCCCCACGGATGAAGGCCGACTTCACCACACCTTCCCACAGCACAAGCCGCTCGTACTCAGGCTCCTCGGTAGATCGAAACCGAAAATCTTCTCACCAAAGCAAAACTTTCACCGTTTGCAGAGCAGAGGTTCGTTCTTCGCGCATCATTCACTTGATGGATTCGGCACCCGGGTCCGAGATGAAATCACGATCCTCTGGCTGTCGTGTCATTGGTGGCCAGCGATAAGCTCCGCCCCTCCCGCGATTGATCGCCCGCCTTGTCCGCCTCCGTGATCGCCCGCCCGCCTGCCTGACCACCCGCCTGACTGTTTGGAATCCGCACATGCAAGCTCTTGGGACTCGATGCCCCTCTCTGTTCGTCGGCCTCGCGGCCATCGTGTTTTGGTCGAGTCCGGCGTCGGCTCAGTTCGGGCCGGCGAAGGTGACGGTGGTCGAGATCATCGAACGTGATCTCTCATCCGGCCGAGCGTTTGTTGGGACCGTGCAAGCGGCACGGCATAGTTCCGTTGGCAGTGCGGTGTCGGGGCGAGTGACCGAGTTTCTCGTCAGGGAAGGGGACGCGGTCACCAAGAATCAACCGTTGGCGAAGCTGAAAACGCGGAACATTGAAATCCAAATCGCCGCCGCGAATGCCGAGTTCCAACTCCGTCAGCATGAGTTACTGGAACTCAAGAACGGGACGCGCGAAGAAGAGCAACGTGAGTCCGAAGCGCGGATGAAAGCCGCCGACTCCGCCAAGCGATTGGCTCTGGCGAAGCTCGCGCGGGTCAAAGGTCTGATCGAACGCAACGCGGCCACGCGAGAAGAAATCGACGAGGTCAACGCCATCTCCGAGACGGCGACCGCCATGCACCTCGCCGCGAAGGCGTCGTTCGACTTGGTCATCGCGGGACCGCGGCCGGAGAAGATCGCTCAGGCACAAGCACGAGCGGATGCCGCCAAAGAAGAGGTCAACCGGCTGGAAGACATCTTGGAGAAACACACGATCAAAGCGCCCTTCGATGGCTACGTCGTGGCCGAACACACCGAAGAGGGGCAATGGATCGAGTCCGGCAAGCTGGTCGCGGAAATCGTCGAGGTCAATCCGATTGAAGTTCGCGTCACGGTTCAAGAGTCGTATGTGCCTCGACTGTCACTCGGCATGTCGGCACGCATCGACGTGGAAGCGTTGCCCGCTCAGACGTTTGTCGGCACGGTGACGGCGATCGTTCCGAAGGCGGACGAGAAATCGCGGACGTTTCCCGTGCGAGTCGCGTTGAAGAATTCCAAGCAAGCCGACGGCACGCCGCTGCTCAAGCCGGGCATGTTCGCCAAGGTCGAATTGCCGGTCGATCAGAAGAGCCATGTGCTGCTCGTGCCGAAGGACTCACTGGTTCTCGGCGGCCCGCAGCCGGTGGTTTATGTCGTGACGCTCGATGACAAGACGAAGAAGACCACCGTGCGACCGGTGCCGGTGCAACTCGGAATCGCACTGAATTCGTGGATCGAAGTTCGTGGCGAGTTGAAAGCGAAAGAGACCGTTGTCGTCGAAGGGAACGAACGCCTCCGCCCCGGCGCGGAAGTCGTGGCAGTCCCAGCGAACATTCAGCCGCCCAAACCGACCACCGACAAAACTCGCACACTCAAGCCGACGGAGAGCGCTTCGGATAACCCCACGACCACCAGCCCCACTGAGAGTCCGTGACAATCGAGAGCCGCTTCCGTCAGGAAGCGGAGTTTTCATCGATCGGATTTGGACTTTCCTTCTCTGATCTGCAAACGGTGAAAGTTTTGTTTTCGCGTTCCCACTCCGAGCGTGGGAACGAGGTTCCAAACAATTCGCCCTGTCCTCGAGTCCTGCGCCATGAATTCCATCGAGTGGTTTGTCCGTAATCCGGTGAAGGTTTCTGTCGGCGTGATCTTGATCGCGCTGTTCGGGACGATCGCGCTTTACAAGATGCCGATGCAGCTCACGCCGGAGGTCGAGGTGCCGACGATCACCGTCTCGACCAATTGGCCGGGGGCCAGTCCGCAAGAGGTCGAGAGCGAGATCATTCAGGTGCAGGAGGAACAACTGCAAAGCGTCGAAGGCTTGCAGAAGATGTCCTCGGAAAGCATGGACTCGCGCGGGCAGATCACGTTGGAGTTCGCCGTCGGCACGCCGACCAGCGATGCGTTGCTCAACGTCAGCACGCGGTTGCAACAGGTTCGCGAGTACCCCGAAAGCGCGGACGAGCCGGTCGTCGCCACGTCGAACGTCACGGATCGCTTCATCGCCTGGTTCATTCTCACGCCGCAGAAGCCATCGACGGCAAAGCTCGACGAGGCGATCGCTCAGCTTCCCGATTTGAAAGCTGGCCTCGAACGAGTGAAGCACGCCCACAATCCGGGACTCGCGATCTTTCGGATGCGCGAATTGGCCGAGCAGCATCCCGAAGTCCGCCACCTGCTGCCGCCCGACATGGATGTGACGAAGCTCCGAAAGTTCTGCCGCGACTTCATCGAGACGCGGCTGGAACGAGTGGACGGCGTCTCGAACGCCAACGTCATGGGTGGGCGAGAAGAAGAAATGCAGGTCGTCGTCGATCCGCATTTGCTCGCCGCGCGGCAGCTCACGATTGGTGATGTCCGCGAGGCTCTTCGCAGACAGAACAAGGACACCTCCGGCGGCGACTTCTGGGAGGGAAAGCGGCGCTACGTCATTCGGACGATCGGCCAGTTCAAGACCGAAGAGCAAGTCGCCAACGTCATTCTCGCCAGTCGCGACGGCAATCCGGTTTATGTCCGAGACATTGCTCAGGTCCGACTCGGCTACAAGAAGCCGGACGGACTTGTGCATCGCTACGGCACGTCGGTCATCGCGATCAACGCGCAGCGCGAGACCGGCAGCAATGTTTTGGAAGTGATGAAAGGTTTGCGGAAGACAGTCGCCAAGCTGAATGAAACGGTGCTCATGCCGAAGGGACTCGAACTGACTCAGGTTTACGACGAGACCGAATACATCGACTCGGCGGTCAACGTCGTGAACGGCGACATCCTGCAAGGAGCCGTCCTGACGCTGATCGTGTTGCTGGTCTTTCTGCGCAGCCTGAGTTCGTCGCTGGTCGTGTTGCTGGCGATCGCAACCAGCGTGATTGGCATGTTTCTGATGCTCGGCATTCTGGGGCGGACGCTCAACGTGCTGACGCTGGCGGGGATCTCGTTCGCCGTGGGGATGTTGGTCGATAACTTCATCGTGGTGATGGAGAGCATCTTCCGGCATCACCGCGAGGGCGAATGCGTTTTGACGGCGACGGTCAAAGGGACCAAAGAAGTTTGGGGCGCGATCGTCGCATCGACGATGGCCAACCTGGCGGTGTTCGTGCCGGTGCTGTTTGTGCAGGATCAAGTCGGCCAGTTGTTCCGCGATCTGGCGTTGGCGGTGAGCTGTTCGCTGGCGTTGTCGTTGCTTGTGGCGTTGGTGCTGATCCCGACGGCGGCCGCTCGGTTGATCGGCAGTCCCAAACGCTCTGGAGATTCCTCGCGCGAGGACGCGGCTCCGGGACTGATCGCGACACTCTTGTCACCGCTCGACCTGTTCGGCCAGTGGTTCGTCGGCTCGGTCGTGTGGCTGAATGCGTGGCTGTTGAAGAGCATCCCGGCGCGACTGCTCGTGATGGTCGTGTTCCTCGGAGTCCCGATTTACGTCAGCTATCTCTTGATGCCGAAGGTCGAATATCTGCCGAACGGGAATCGCAATCTGGTGATTGGCATTCTGATCCCGCCGCCGGGTTACAACCTCGAACACATGGAGTCGCTGGGGCATCACATTGAAGTCTCCGCTCGGAAGTATTGGGACATCGACCTCGACGACCCGGCGAACAAAGACCTGCCGCACCCGATGATCTCCGACTTCTTTTATGTGGTCCGCGGCCGGCAGTTGTTCATGGGAGTGCGTGCCGTCGATCCGCTGCAAGGACACAAGCTGGTCAAGCTGGTGCAAGAGGTGGTCTCCGGCATTCCGGGGACGATTGGGATCGTGAAGCAATCGAGCCTGTTCGAGCGTGGTCTGACCGCCGGCCGTACGATCGACATCGAAATCACCGGCCCCGACATTCATCAACTGGTCAAGTTCGGTGGCCGAGTCATGGGCCAAGTCAATCAACGGATTCCCAAGGCTCAGTCCCAACCGGTGCCGAGTCTCGATCTGAGCAGCCCGGAACTCCACGCGACCCCGCGTCGCGAACAAGCAGCCGAGCTGGGTCTGTCGGCCGATGAGATTGGTTACGCGGTCGACGTGCTCGTGGACGGTGCGTATGCCACCGATTTCTTCGGCGGTGGAGACAAGATCGACCTGTCGATCGTCGGTCGCGAAGACCTCGCACAGCGCACGCAAGATTTGGAAAGCCTGCCGATCTCCACGCGGACGGGCCGAGTCGTGCCGCTCGGAGCGGTCGCCGAACTGTCACTCTCCAGCGGTCCCGAACAAATCAATCGCCGCGAACGGCAGCGAGCCATCTCGATCGTCGTCACTCCGCCGCCCGACATGCCGCTCGAAGACGCCATGCAGATCATTCAAAAAGAGATCGTCACGCCCCTGGAAAGCGATCCAGAGTTTCGTGGTCTCTATCAAGTCGGCTTGTCCGGCACCGCGGACAAACTGCGAACGACTTGGCTGGCGATCCGCTGGAATCTGTTGCTCGCGGTGCTCATCACTTACCTCGTGATCGCCGCGCTGTTCGAGTCCTGGCTGTACCCGTTCGTCGTGATGCTCAGCGTGCCGCTGGGAGCGGTCGGCGGATTCATCGGTCTTGTCTTGCTGAACATCATCTTGAAGCCGACGGGCCAAGTGCAGCCGCTCGACATGCTGACGATGGTCGGCTTCATCATTCTGGTCGGGACGGTGGTCAACAATCCGATCCTGATCGTTGAGCAGGCTCTCGTTCACATCCGCGAGGACGGCATGGCTCATCACGCGGCGATCCTGGAAAGCGTGCGGACTCGCATTCGCCCGATCTTCATGACGGCGTTCATCGGACTGTTTGGCTTGCTGCCGCTGGTGATCTCACCGGGCGCGGGCAGCGAGCTGTATCGCGGACTCGGCAGCGTGACGCTCGGCGGCCTCGTGGCCTCGACCATCTTCACGCTGTTCTTCGTGCCGGTCTCGTTCAGTTTGGCGTTGGATCTGAAGACCGCGCTGTTGCGTCTCTTCCAATCGAAAGAGGACGAGGTCGCTCAGACGCCGCTCGGTGTTGCGAAGCCCGCAGTCGGCTCCGCTCATGCTGACAAGTCCGGTCTAGTGCCCGGGACGCTCCAACAAGAACCCGCTTCGTAACGCTGTCCCGTCCCCCTTGTTCGTCTTCATTCCGTTCCCCTCCTTTCAGCACTCGCACCGTTCCTCAGTCTGAGCGAGCGATCTGATCTCCGACGCGCAGAGCCTGTGCGACGATCGTCAGCGCGGGGTTCACGGCTCCCGATGACGGGAAAAAAGAGGCATCGACCACGAACAGATTCGGCACATCGTGCGTCCGGCAATACGGGTCCAACACGGAAGTCCGAGAATCATGACCAAACCGTGCCGTGCCGCACACATGCGTCCCGGCTTGCTGGGGTTGAGGCACGATCTGCGACAGAACCAATGAGTATCCCGCTCGGCGAAAATGCTTCGTCGCCAGGCCGACCAGTCGCCGATGCGTCCGCAAATTATTCGGCCGATACCGCAATTGGATGCGGCCGGAGTCGTCACTCAGAACTCGGTTTTGAGGATCGGGCAGGTCTTCGGACATCGAAAAGAATTGGATCGAACGGGGATTGATCCAGCGTCCCAACCCCGGCATTCCGCCATAGTGCAGCGGGTAAAACCCCAAGAACTGAATCGTTCCCAAGGGGTATGGCCAATCGGGGCCGGAGAAATAGTAGTCGGTCAACGTCAGCGTCTTTTGAAACTCCGCTGTATTACGCCGAGTGAAATGTATGCCGACCATTCCGGTGCAGTTATGAAACATCAGATTCGCGCCGACCAACCCGGAGGAATTGGCCAATCCCCGCGGATGCGATGAGCATTGCGATCGCAGCAACAAAGCGGCCGAGGGAATCGCTCCGCAGGCCACGACGAACTGACCGGCTCGCAAGAGCTGCGTCGTTCCGTCGTGCTCGATCTCCACGCTTTCAATGCGTCCGTCTGGTCCGACCAGCAAGCGTCTCGCAAACGCATTGACCAACAGATCGACGTTGCCGCTTTCGAGCGCCGGACGGAGGCAGCAGCTCTCCGCATCACTCTTCGCATCGACGTGACACGGATAGCCGTCACACGTTTTGCAAAACAGGCAACGTCCGCCGTCTCGATAGTCCAGCCCCAACGGGATCGGGAATGGTTGCAGCCCCTGGCCGCGCAGCCGCGCAGCCAATTGCTGGATGTACTCGCCGTGCGGCAACGCGGGATACGGATACGGTGCCGAGCGAGACGGCTCGGTCGGATCGGCTCCGGCGGTCCCATGCACGCGATAGATCTGCTCGGCCCGCGTGTAATAGGGTTCCATTTCGGAATACGTCACCGGCCATGCAGGCGAGATCCCCTCGCAGTGCTCCAGAGTTTCAAAATCTCGCTGACGAAGTCGCAGGAACGCGGCCCCGAAAAGCTTGGTCTTGCCGCCGACGAAGTAGTACTCGGTCGGATGAATGCGGCAACCGGACTCCGCGTTCCGCCAGACTTCGGTGGTGCGATAGCGTCGCTGGCCAAACACAGCCCGCGTGTCCCAGTTCTGCGGTTCCTTGGGGAGGAAGTCGCCCCGTTCGACGACGAGAATCTTCAGCCCCGAGTGCCGCAAGGCATAAGCGAGCGTGCTGCCCCCCGCGCCGCTACCGAGGATGATGAGGTCATAAGCCGTTCGCATTAGGCCGCCATTTTGGGCCGCCGAGCAAACACCGTCGGGGCCGGATGCTGCATTTGGTCTTCGCCCACCGTCCACGTCAGACCATGACTGTCGAGAATACTCAGCACTTGATCGAGCGGCTCATCCGGTCCCGGATGGATCTCGACAATCAATTGCTTGATCCGAGGCCAGTGATCTTCCTGGATGCCTTTGAGGATTTCGACTTCGCTGTTCTCCGCGTCGATCTTCAACAGGTCGATGTGTTGGAGTTTATTTTCCTCAATGATTTGCGAGATCGACTTAATCTCACACGTCACTTGCTCGGCCTTGGCGTGCAGCCGAGCCAGTCCGCGAGCGAGCATGCGCCGGGCAAATGACGGCAACAAACCGAGAGCAATCCGTAACGGGCGATTGGGAAGTTCCTTGAAAACCCACAGGTTGAACTCTTCTTCGCGCTTCTGTCCCTCCACGGAATTGTTCGTGGGGGAATGTTCGGGAAACATCGTCGAGCGGGCGGTGCAGTTGGGCAGATAAGTGAAGACGGCTTCTCCCGGAGCGCGTGAGACGCCGCATCGAATCAACCGCACCTGATGTTCCTTGGAGTTTTCAAAGTTCGCACGCAACACGTCAAAGATTCGCGGTATCGGCTCGAACGCATACAGCTTGGCGTTGTGGCACTTCTTCGTGACGAAGTGCAAGAAGAGTCCGATGTTGGCACCGACATCCAGAATCGTGTCGCCGTCGGCATATTGGATCATGTCATTGGTGTTGACACCAACTTCAAAAATATCCTTATACATGAAGTCCATTTCGAGCTTATTGACATATCGAAATGGCGTGCCGTCCGGCAAATGAGTGCTCTTCATAATCTGTGGCCATGCCCTTCCTTGGCTGCGTCGATCGAGCTCGCGCTTGGCTCAGCCGCCCCAAGCGGAAATCCTGGTTTTGGAAATCAATTCGCGAAGGAGACAAGCAAAACTGCCTTCGTGTTTTGATCGCTGCGAACAGACGAAGGCAAATTTCCCGCCATCAAAACCTGATGAAGCCGGAGACGGCTGATCATCGAGCACCCGGGCGGCCGACTTGATTCAAAGCTCGGCCTTCGACCGGGACTGAGCCGCCTCGAAGGTTTGGGCGTGCGTCAGAGAAAATGGGTGGAATTTTCCGAGACGACTCGCTGATCTCGACCGCTCCGCGATCGAAATTACGCGTTTTCGTCGTGGATGTCATTGCTGTTGAAGTGGACCTCGAAGAGGGTCGTCACTCCGTTGCCGCGCGCGCTGTAGCCTTTGCGGATCTGGACGCGCCAGACCAAGTCGCCCACGAGATCGTCCAAACCTTGCTCGACCGTGGGGACGAAATACTCACGCGATTCGTGCGGGGCGAGCGGCTTTTCGAGCGGCAGTTTCGCCAAGTCCCAGCCGCTGCCGACAACGTGATCGTAGGCGATCACGATCTTCGGTTTTTCCCTGGTCTTTTGATCGGCGCGGCAAACGAATTGACTGCTCTTGTACTCGGTGTAGTTGTTGCCGCTGCGGCGAAACAGAAGTTGGTCGTCCAACGGCGCGATCACTTGGTCGTCGGAAACATTCTCAAATCGCAACCAGAGCTTCAGCACCGGAAAGGTTGGCCGTCGCGTTTGCTGAGCGTTGGAAAAATGCCGGAACTGGATCGGACCGCGAGTGACCTTCAACACCGTCACCTTGATGTTGCCGAAACGCTGCCAGTCACCAATCTCCAAGTTGTGCCCGGCCGTCATCACGGTTCTCGGCGGATACCACTGGAAGCCGGTTTTCTTGACGGGAACCGGATCGGGGAGCGCTTCCAGTCCGGGTCCGGCACCTCCGGATTTCATCTGGTACAGCAAATAGCCAAATCCCAACGTCGCCGCGCTGGCGTAACTGATCAGGACCACAAACATCGCCTTGGAGACGGTCACTTGGTCGTTGCGCGGCGGTCTCGCTGTCGCGGGCGGCGGGGCGGCGGGCCGCGTGGAGGGGGCGAGCGAATTGTTTTGCGAGGGGGCTGAGAACGGCGGATCACTGTCGGTCAGAGCGGCGGGTGCCGGACTGGAGGCCGATGTGTTGGCCGGAGGCTCGGCACTGGCGGCGGTCTCGGACGACGGCGAGGCGGACGTGGAGGAACCGAAGATGCCAGACAGCCCGAAGCCGGACACGTCCTGCGTCGGAGCTGCGACAGGTGCTGGAGTCATCGGCGGCGCGACGGGGGCGGCCGGCACCGAGGCTGCCGTGGCCGCGGTCTGAGTGGGGAGACCTGATGGCAGAGGCACAGCATTCGGTGTCTCTGGTGTGATTGGCTCATCCGTCACGGACGCGGTGAGCAACTTCGAGAGCGAGAAGGCTCCGGCATCTGTCTCGGAACTCGGTGGCTCATCAAGAACACTCGTGGTCGGTGCGAGTCCCTCCGGTGCCTCACTCACCGTGATGGAGGGCGCGACGGAGATCTCAATTGAGGGAGGCGGCTCAGACTCTGTTCCCGTAAACGCGTGCAGCTCTTCGGTCGGTGGTGCGGGCACTGGATTGTGAGCCGATGGCGCTAGCCACGGGCCTTCTTGCGCGCGTGGCTCTTCGGCGGGCGCAGCGGGAGCAGCCGGATCGGGAACATGCAGATGTGCTCCACAATGCGGGCAGGCGACGACGACGCCAAAATGCTCCACCATCAAATTGCCGCGGCATTGACCGCAGATCATCTCGAACGCCATGCGAACCTCGGCAAAACCAAGCTTGGAATGCACGCGGGGAGCGCACATCGTTCTCACGAACAATTCGCGAGGTTCCACCAATCTAGCCGGAGCGATTCGTTCCTGCGACCGATCCCCGCCGATTGATACCGACAAATGGCCAAAATCGGCACGTTGCAACGAGCGGCGACTTCAGCGAGATTCGAGGTCACGAGCACATCCTCCGTCGGAGTCGGCTCGTTGAAGACCAGCCCCGCGATCCGCAAACCGCGCTGACGAGCCACCTCGACCGTCAGCAGCGTGTGATTGATCGTGCCCAAGCCGAGCCGCGCGACAATCACCAACGGAAACTCAATGAGCCTCGCGAACTCGTCCATCGTGACGCGGTGGGTCAGTGGGCAGAGCAATCCCCCCGCTCCCTCAGTGACCAGGATGTCACAGTCATTTCTCCAAGCAATGAAGCCGTCGAGGGTCGACTTCCAATCGACTTGACGTCCCTCGATTCGCGCGGCGACCGGCGGCGCGAGCGGTGCGAGAAATCGCTGCGGACAAAGCTGGTCGTCGGAAACCTCGCGGCCCAAAGCGTCACGCAACCGGTCGATATCCTCCCAGCGCGGACGATCGTGCTCGCTCAGCGACGCTCCGCTGCACGCCGGCTTGTACGCACCCACGCGATGCCCGGCCGAACGCAACTCACGCACGATCCCACAGGCGACGTGCGTCTTGCCGACGCCCGTGTCGGTTCCGGTAATAAACAGTCCTCGCATCGTCTCGCTCTTGATTCAAAGTGACCTAACGATGATGACCAGAACACCGACGACGATGACCCCCACGATGAGCCAATTCCAATCCGGTGCTGTCGCCGTGACATCGCTCACTTTCACGCAGTCTAACGCACCGCTGGGGATCGAGACCAACTCAGGCTCACCGGACGGTTGCGAACTGCGCGTCTCGCTCGCAAGCAGGGGCACGCCGTCTTGAGTCAGCAAGTCGTTCCAATCGGCGGTGAGCAGCAAGTCGAAGCCGGGGTTCTGTTCTTTCACCTCGCACGAGCAGGCTCCGACAAGAAACGTCGCCGAGCCTTGAATGTTCTCCGAGGTGATCCCCGCACCGATCAGTGGCAACAGTGCTCGGCCACGGCCGAACACGGGAAAGACCATCGGATCGGATCGCTCAGCCAGATCGGATTCGCAGTGCAGCAGCATCTGGATCAGCGGTTGCTCGGCGTCGCTGCGGGGAACACGCAGCACCGAGAAGGCGACTTGCAGCGGTGTGGCCGACAGCAGCTTGTCTTCGGACGAATCGGTCAGTTCGGGCAACTTCAACTCTTGTTCGAGCCTCTTCAATTGCTCCTGCAAGAGCGTCGCGGCGGCAGCGTCTTGTTCGAACTGGCCGCTCTCCAACAGCAACCAGACGGCGGTCTGACCAGCGGCGAGGCGACGGACCAGCTCACGACGAATCGGCGAATCCGTCAGCCGCGCGAGCGTGTCGCGATCCAACGGTGCGGACCAAACCGGCGCGGCGATGTGCAAGTTCGCCGGATACTGCGCGACAAGCATTGGCAGCGGAGGATCGCTCAGTGATGAGAAGAGTTCCCGATCCGCATCGTTGAGTTCGCTGACGTCGATCGTGCGGAGAGCGAGATTGATCGACGAGCGGACTTGCGGCTCTTCCAGTGTTTCGATCAACGCTCGGTCGGAATCTGCGAGCGGGCCGCGATGAAACAGCGTCACGCGATACGCATCGGGCCGCCAGCGTTCCAGCGCGAAGCGAAAGACCGGCACGTTGCAGGCATACGTCGCGACCACCGTGAAACCAAACACGACGACCAGCGCGAGCAACGGAACCACGAGAGTCCGGCCGATAGCCGACAGCCGACAGCCGATCGCCGTAATACCGTTCTTGAAGCATTCGGAAAAAGGATAACGGCCATCGGCTTTCGGCTTTCGGCTTTCGGCCGAGCGCACCGGAGTCCGGCCGATAGCCGAACGCACCGGAGTCCGGCCGATAGCCGAAAGCACCTGAGCCCGGCCGATCGCCGACAGCCGACAGCCGATCGCCGTGATACCGTTTTTGAAGCGTTCGAAAAAAGGATAACGGCCATCGGTTGTCGGCTGTCGGCTTTCGGCCGAGCAGGCGATGTCTTCGGACGTTTCTCTCAAACCTGACATGGCTCACCAACCTTCTGCTTGGATTTCGAGGCCGCTCAAGAGTGTCGTTGGATGCTTGGAATTATTATCAGGCAACAGTTCGACGACGAGTTCATCACCCACTTGGATGCCGGCAAACTCTTTGACCAGCGCGCGGTAACGTCCTCCCGCCTCTTTCGCGACATCGAGCGATGCCAACGTCCGCTTCCCTTGAAGATGGATCGCGAAGATTCGGTCTCCTGGTTGGAGGTCGTCGGGTTCCGCGAAGTGCAGCCGCACGAGGTATTTCCGAGGTTGTTGATTGGTCGTGCCGAGTTTGATCTTCAGCGAGGTGATCCCCTTGGCTCCTGACGCGGCGACCCAGGCGAGGCCCGGCCCGGTGATCTGCGAACTGTGTCGGCGGAACCATTCGGGCTTCTCCGGTGTGATCGTGACCGCGATCGTCGGTGACGAGCCGCCGACGCTGGGATACTCCAGCCACAGCGTGCCGTTGTCGGCTTTGCGATCGCCGGGAGCACCCAGGTTGATGCCGACTCGCTTCACCGGCTGCTTGGGCGTTTGCGAGCCGAACGACGTCCAGGTTTCGACCTCTGGCATGTGAACCAGCGCCAGCGATGTTTGGTTTTGATAGTTGCAGACGCAGGTGCGGGTGTAGTCGGGAGCGGCGAGAACTCCGCCCGCCACGATCAGGTTATTCGTACAGCTCGAACGGAAGCCGCCAAGGTTTCCGGTGCCGCCATCGTTGCAGAGATCGAGATAGCCAGCGGCTCCCGAGCGGAACGTCAGCAAGTTCTCGGAGGCCAGCGGCGTGTTGCAGCCATAGTTGCGAGACCATGTCCATTCCATCGGTTCGCCGCTGAGCGGATGCTCGCGGAGGCGCGTCGTGCCGGTCAGCAAGTCGCAGGCGTTGCCGGTCATCAGGATCGTGTCGTGATGGATCATCGCCGGTCCCGTGAAGGTCTTGCTGGACCACAGGACCGCACCGCTCTTCGCGCGATAGGTGCGCATCCCCTTGGGTTCGTCGCTGAGCGTATCGCGCGCGGTGCGGCCCGCTTCGACCAGCACATCCCGCTCGGCCGAGTAGCTCAGCCAAGTGCCGAAGATGTCTTGCTCGGTACTCCAGAGTTCTTGTCCAGTCTTCAAATCAAAGACGACTAAGCGCGGCTCGCGCGGCGGCTTCTCGCCTCGGCGCTTTGCGCGTGAGACCTCCGCTCCCGACGCGCGATCAATGCAGTACATCCGCCCGCCACCCAGACAGATCGCGTTGTGCCGGAACCCGCTCCGAGCGATTGCCGTCCAGCGCACTTGGCCTGTCACACGATCCATGACCACCAGCCGCTGACTCGATGAGTAATTGTCGTTTTCGATTTTGAGCATCTTCTCGAACACGGAGGTCGTGTCGGTCGTCAGTGATTTTGGCGTTGAAGATTTCTTGTGGCCGTCGTCATCGTCGCTGCCACTGGGCTTGTTCGACTTGCTGGAGCTTTTCAAGAAACTCGGATCGAACACCGGATCGGCCCCACCGATCAGCACGTCTTCTGAGACGTTGAGGTAGCCCCACAGCGGAGCCTCCTTTGATCCCGATGAAGCGGGCAATCGGAACTCGGCCACCTTCGCGCCCGTGGCCGGATCGAGTTTCAGACAGGCATTGCGATAGGCCACATAGATGCCGTCCGACGTCGAGATGTAATTGGTGCCGCTGGCGTTGGCTCCGGGTTGATGAGCAGTGTTGTCATAGAGCGCGCCGACTCCGGGCAGCGACGTCTCCCACAACACGCGGCCCGTGTAGAGATCCATCGCCCGGATGAGATCGACCCCTTCGATGAACAACCGGCCGTCGACAACCTGCGGCTGAGGACCATGACCGTGACGCGGCAGGATCGCATTGTTCGATGAGCCTCCGAACCACAACAGACCCAACGGCGCTTTCACACGTTTGTCTTTCGAGACGCGCGTGTTGGCCGCATCGGCGTGCTCGTGAGTCCAATTCGCACTGTCGGGCAACGCACCTTCGCGGATCAGCAACGTCCAATCCCCCGCGCGTTTCCACACCGAACCACACAGCGGCAAGGGGCTGACGCCCTCCGGCTCACCGATGGAACTTGGCAAACACGCGACCCCACCGTACGGCCGCAGCGCGGCAAACGTCGTCTGTAAAAACTTGGTGCGATCCTCATCGGACATCGAAGGAAGCGACTCGGCAACGATCAAGCTGGCCAGATACGGCGGCAGCGAAATCTGCTGAGAATCAGCGACGATGACCGACACTCGCTCGCGATGTCCGCTGCTCCGCAATCGCTCGCGAAACTCGGTCGCCTTCGCGATGTCCGGCTCGATGATCACGATCCGTAGCTCCGTTTGCCGAGCCAGTTCCCTGACCAGTCCACCGCTGCCGACACCCCAAGCCAAGCAGTATCCCTGATTGACTCGCGTGGCCTTGAGGATCGCGGCGACCTTTTGCGACCAGACTTCGTTGACGGCGATCGGCCTCGTCACGAGTTCGTGCCGGCGCGGTGACGCGGGAGCATTCTGCGCATCGCCGAAACAGAACATCCGCCCTTCCAGCGTGACCACGAACAACTTGTCGTCTGCGGCGATCAGACTGATCGGCGTCCCTTCGACTGCCGCCTCCCAAGTCACGTTGGCGGGGCCTTTCTCCGGCAAGTGATGCGACAGCGCCAATACTCGGCCTTGCGTGCCGGCATACAACCGCGTGCCCGCTTTGATGAGCGCGGTCAATCGCGGAACCTCGGCCTGACCCAACTCACGCATCGTCCACTGTGAGACTTTGATGCTTGCCCCGATCCGGGCGATCGAGTCCACCAGCTTGACCTCGGCCGATTTCAAATCGCGCGCGTGAATCGCTCCCTCGCGAGACTCGTACAGCCGGCCGTCGGCGAACGTCAGCAACTCACCGATGGGTCCGAGAGACTTCTCGGTCCCCAATTCAAACACCGCGCCGCCGTTGAAGAAGTATGGATCGACCGCCGCCACCGTCGAACCGCCTCCCCGTTTGCCGTTCTCGCCGAGTTGATAATAGAGCATCTGCCCGGTGGCTCGGTCGTAACACGCCGGCACCGAACGTCCGCCAGGGACCAGCAATTTCGAGCCGATCACAACGAGCGGTCCTTGCGGAGCGACTCCCGCAAACGAATCGCTGTTGTGCGGTTGCTTGATATACATCGAACCGTCGCCGTCATTGGTCCACAACACGTCTCCCGTCGTAGCGTCGAGCGAGTGCAGGAAGATGCCCATGAACGGCCAGATGCCAGCCGCGAAATAAATCTTCCCCTCGGCGAGAACCGGAGCGCCGCGCGCCGGCCACGTCGAGATCAGCCGCTCGTGACCCAGAACTTTTCGATCCGATGGCCCTCGTCGAAATCGCCACACCAACGAACCGTCGTGCGTTCGCAAGCAATACAAGTAGCCGTCGTCCGAGACAAAGTAGAGCCTCTCTTGCCACACCAACGGCGCGAATCGCACCGGCCCGTCCGAGAAGTATCGCCACGTTTCCAACCCCGTCCGAGTGTCATAAGCAACGACACTCCCGTCCTGCGACGAGCCGACGAACAGGCGATGTCCCGCGACGACCGGTTCATAGGCCGCATCAAACTGCATCTTCGGCTGATCGGGCCAAGCCGGTTTCAAACGTGGCAACTGCCGCGTCCACAACAGACGCAGTTGCAACGGCAATGGATCGGGCGAGGCCGCGCTGCGCTGCGCATCATAGCGCCACATCGGCCAATCCCCGCCGCAAGCAACCAGCGGAGCCACGCTCATTGCCAAGATCGCAGTGACCCAAACGCAGCAGGACAATCGAGACATTGGACACTCCCAATTTGGCTGATCTCGTTCCTATGCTCCGAGGCTGTGAAGACTCAGAGCCGCGACCGTGAGGGAGCGGTTGTCTTACGGACTTACGACCGCTTCTCCGCCGCTTCGAGCATGAAGCCCTGGACGCGGGACACCATTTGACTGGGGTCGAGAGGCAGGCCCTCCAGCAGCAATGCGTTGACGAAGAGTTGCCGGCCGCATTGTTGAATGAATGGGTCGTTGACCGAGTTGCCGGCCAATGCGGTCAGGCGAGTTGTCAGCGGCGCGGATGGATTGAGTTCTAAGATTTTCTTCGGAGCGTTGAACTCGTGGTCCCCCATCGCCAGAACCTTTTGAAGCTGAGCGCTCATCGAGCCTTCCGCATTGACGAGACAGCAAACCGAATCGGTCAGCCGCTGCGAGGCGCGGACTTCTTGCACCTCATCGCCGAGTTCCGTGCGGAGCAATTCCAGAACTCGTTGAAACCCCGATGACTCGGCGGCGGCGGTTTGAGCGGCTTGAGTCTGGGCCTCCGCTTCCTTGTCGGCATCCGTCGTCGGCGGGAATTCGACCTTGGCCGAATCGATCGCAACGATGTCCTTGCCGTCGAATGTCCGCAGGTTGCCAAGCATGAACTCGTCAATCGGGTCGGTGACGAGCAGGACTTCCAACTTCTTGCGGCGGAAGACTTCGAGGTTCGGATTCTGTTCGAGCGATTTCCGATCCGGCCCACCGAGGAAGTAAATCTGCTTTTGGCCTTCGGGTGCCCGTTGGAGATAGGCCGCGAAGCCGGTCAGCGGTTCCGACGAACTGCCGGCATCCAGTGGCGACGCGGTGGTCGGGAATCGCAACAGCCCAGCCAACTCATCGCGGTGCTCGAAGTCCGAATGCGAGCCTTCGCGCAACGTGATCCCGAACTGGCGATAGAACGTCAGGTACTCCTCCGGCTTCTCGGTCGCGAGCGATTCCAAGTGCGACAAGACTTTCTTCGTCAGCACCTTTTTAATTTTGCGAAAGACCGTGTTGTCTTGCAGAGCCTCACGCGAGACGTTCAACGGCAAGTCGGCGGAATCGACCAGACCGTTGAGGAACCGGAGATAGTCCGGCAGCAGCTCGCGGCAGTTGTGTTGCACCAGAATTCGCTTCGCGCATAACTGCAAGCCATGCTCGGCCCGGCCAACACCGAGCCGCTCAAGGTTATGCTGCGGGCAATATAAGATCGTATGAAACTGAAACGGCGAGTCGGACGAGAGATGCAAATGCCAGAGCGGCTTATCGTCGGCTCCGTGCGTGAGGTGCTCGAAGAACTTTTGATACTGCTCGTCCGAGACATTGCTCTTCGGCTCGACCCAGATGGGCTTCTGCTCGTTGACGATTTCGCCTGCCAGCCGGATCGCGTGCGGCACGAAGGTCGAATACTGCTTCAAGACCGACTTGAGCCGCCACGGCAGCACGAACTCCTTCAAGTCCGCCTTCAGGTGCAGACGAATCTGTGTGCCACGAGTCAGCCCGTCGTGAGCTTCGACCGTGAAGCGCCCGCTGCCGTCCGATTCCCAACGGTGCCCTTCCTCGCTTTGGTAGCTGCGGCTGAGCACCTCGACTTTGTCGGCCAGCATGAACGCCGAATAAAACCCGACGCCGAACTGCCCGATCAGCGAGAGGTTGGTCGCCGCGTCCTGACTCTGCTGAGCCGTGGACTTCAAGAATTCGAGCGAACCGCTGTGAGCGATCGTCCCCAGATTCTTGATGAGTTCATCGCGTGTCATCCCGATCCCGTTGTCGCGGATGACCAGCACGTTGTCGGCCTCGTTGGGTTCGAGCGTGATCTCCAGCGGGTCGTTGCTCGCGACCTCGCTGTTGATCAGAGCGAGGTGCCGAAACTTGTCGAGCGCGTCCGAAGCGTTCGACACCAACTCGCGGATCGCGATCTCGCGATTCTGATACAGCGAGTGCGATAACAGATGCAGCAGTTGCTTGATTTCCGCCTGAAACGTGAATTCCGAAGGATTGCTCATGATGACCCAATTGGGAGAATGCTTAGTAAGAAGGTAAATGCCGGCGCATCCATAACACGCACGGCAACAGTACGAGAAACCCGAAGCGTAAGTTGTGAAGTTACGCGGTGCTTGTTTTAGCCCCATCCGGCTTGCCCGGATGGTGAAAACAGGGAACGCGCGGAGAGCTTTTGAAGATTGGGAGCCGCGACCGTCAGGGAGCGGTCGTAATTCCTGACAACAGCCACTCCCTCACGGTCGCGGTTCCAAAAAGTTCACAGGCTCGGAGTGGCGCGGCATGTTAGTCGCCGTCGATTTCATTTCAACCGGCGGTTCGTCGATCGCGAGGGATGCGGGAAATCTTCTGGATCCGACGAACGGCTCTCATCCGTCGGTCGTTCATAGACCGTCGGAGAGCACGAACAGGATTGCGAAAATCGTCCCCATGAACAGCACGATTTGTAGAAACAAACGCGTGGCTCGATTCAGAATTCGTTCCGGGAGTTCGAAGCGGCTGGCGCTGTAGACCAGGCTGATGACCAAGGCCAGCGGCAACAAATACCACAACACGTTCTGAACGCCGAGCAGCATGATGAGTCGTGAGTCCTGGGTTTGAGAGTAAGTGTGCCGGCCCCAACTGTGTCAGTCGGATGGGGACCAATTCACCCCGAACTTGGAACTGGTGTTGCCGTGACTGCGGCGGTCGGTGCTTGCGCGGGGAGACTCGCGGCGACCGTTGTGGCGGGGGCGGCATTCGCGGGTTGGCCTTCAGGTTGATCGACTTCGTCGCCGTAGCCGTAGGCCGGACCTTCGTAGGCGTCCCAGATCGCTAACAGGTTCAAGAGGCCGGCGACCCAAGTGAACAACAGCGCGATCTCATACCGCTTGCCCAGCCGCCGGTTCATGTCCTGGATGGCGTCCTCTTCGAGGGGAACTTGATACCAATCCCAAAACGCGCGTGGGATCGTCCCTTCGATTTCACCGACGGGAGCCTCAAACTCGCCCCGCGCCACGACGATTCGGCACGCCAAAAAACGGCGTGAACTGGAGAACTCTTTGGGCGAATTCTTGCCATCAAGCGTTCGCGTGATTTCACCGCTGCCCAAGACTCGCGGGCCGATCGTCTGCGAGCCGACTCGATTGCCGATGGACAGCGACCCACCCAGATCGAACTCGATATCACGCGCCGCGTCCCCTTCCAACCGGCCGCGAAAATGTCCTTGGATTTGGGTTCCAAATCCCTGTGCTTCCGATTCGTCCAGCGACAACTGCACACGCCCGGTGATTGGTCCCTCCCAGGATTCGCCCTGAGGATTGTCAATCTTTGCATAGCCTTGGAACGCCGTATCGAGCGGTAGGTCTAATGGCAGCGGGGCGCGAGCATCCCCGCTGCTGGAGTAACGATGCCACTGAAACAATCCCGGCATCGACGGAAGGCCCGTCAGGAATTGCGACAAATAGCCGATCGTGCGTTCGCGGGTCTGGAATCGTCGCTCTTCAATATCCTCCCAGCGGAAGTAGACCCCTTTCCAATCCGCCAAGACCTGGCCCCAATAGAAGGTGCTCAAGATGCAGATCGAATAGATCGCCGCCTTGAAGTAGCGTCGCTGATACCAATGACCGGCCCCCGGAATCAGGAACGCGAGCACCGCTGCCAGACTGCGGCTTCTGAGGTTAATGCGCGGGTCAGCCATGAGGATTTTCGACCGGTGGGCTGGTGAGGAAGGAAAGAAGCGATCGGCCGATTGGGACCATTCGCGAGGGGCGGGATTCTAGGAGTGGCTCGTGAGACTCACCAGACCACTCAAGGTATTGGAACTTAGGGAGGATCAATTCTCGGTCGTGACGCTAGCGCGTTCGGCTCACATTGAGAATCGCCCGACGCTAGCGCGTTCGGCTCACAATGTCAGTGGAATCCAGGCGTGAATCGTCGTGCCTTGAGACAGGATGGACTCGATCTCGACTTGGCCGCCGAGCAACTCGGCTCGTTCCGACATGCCCAGCAGGCCAATGCTCGCACCGCGAGCGGCTCGAATTCTGGCAGCCGGAACATCGAAGCCAACGCCGTCATCTTGGATCAGCAGTTCCAACTCCGATTCGAACTGTCGCAGTTCGACCCGGACGTTCTGGGCTTTCGCGTGGCGAGCGTCCCAGCAACTCTTCGCGCGTATAGCCCGTGATCTTGGCGAACGCCGCATTCATATCGAGGAAGACACCATCAGCGAGCCGAGTGATCGCCATCCCGGCAGGAGTGATGCGAAAGAGCATGGCCGAGCGTTGCTCGCTCTCCCGCAGCGACAGTTCCGTCAGCTTGTGTTCGGTAATGTCTCGCGTCACCGACAACAACGACGTGACCTGCCCGGCGTCATCCCGCAACGGAGTCGCGTGTGTTTCCAGCCAGCGGCGTTACCCCTTGAGTCCGACCACTTCAAATTCCAAGGTGCCGGATTCCCCGCGAAAGACACGCTCGGTCAATGCCTGAAACGCTGGCCGAAACTCCGGCGTCACCAGCGAATCGAACGATTCTCGACAGCCAACCAAAACGGAGTCCCCGCAGCAGACCAGGGGAAATCTTTTTATCGCGATCACAAATTATTCGCCGATTGCCGAGCAGTGCTCTCGCCGCGGAAACGGCGGTTATCAGGCTTATCCCGAACTCCGGGCATCGCCACCGTCGCGAGGTCCGCCCAAGACCTAGATTGGCATTGTCCGGCGGACGCGACAGAAGTCGCCGCCATCACCACTCGACGATTTGAAAGGACCACCCATGAACCGGAAAACTCGCCACGATTCTGCCGATCACTTGCCTTGGTCCGTGACACTCCGATTCGGATCCGTGTTGCTGGGGTGCGTCCTGCTGGCCATGAGCGCGGGCGCGACGCTGACACCACAGATCGCCAAACTGTGCTATCTGTTTGGCCTCAACGGCATCGCGTTCTACTTCTGCCTGGAACTGGCGGCGGACTATCGCACCAAACATTGGATGGACGCCAACTCCCGTTTCGCCGAGCAACGTCTCGCCCATCGCCTCCACGCCGAGAACCGCGTCGCTCAAATCAACGCTTACCTCCAGGCCGAAGAGAACTCAACCGGCAAAATCGAAAGTGCGATCGACAGCCAAGCCGATCTCGCCGTGTATCTGGGTCGTCCATCGCAACCGACGCTGTCCGTGTAAGTGCGTCACCACGCTCGCCAGAGCGTGGGCCTGCTGGTGACTTGGCCCACGCTCTGCCGAGCGTGGCAGCCTCCGACTCGTGGCTACCTCCGACTTGTGGATAACTCGCATGCGCATCCTGATTGCCGACGACGACATGATTCCGCTCCGCTTGCTCCGGTTTCAACTGGAGCAATGGGGGCACACCGTGCTCGCCGCTGAGAACGGCGCTCAAGCCTGGGAACTGTTTCAAAACCACGACTGCCAAGTCGTGATCACCGATTGGGAGATGCCCGGCCTGTCCGGGATCGAACTGCTCCGCAACATTCGCGCGGCCAATCACGTTGGTTATGTGACCGTCATTCTGCTGACGTCCAAATCGGAGCACGAATCGCTCATCACGGGATTGGTCAACGGAGCGGATGCCTTCCTGACAAAGTCTGTCCAACCCGATGAACTGCAAGCTCGACTACGGTTCAGCCAGCGGATCATCGACCTGGAACAACGCTTGGCCGAACGTCAGCGCGAACTGGAGGACCGCCATCAGCGACTCGCGGAAGCCAACGCCAAGATGAAACGCAATCTGGCCGCGGCCGCGAATATCCAGCAAGCGTTACTCCCCCAGCGATTGATCGACATTCCCGACGTCGCCTTCGCGTGGCACTTCTCTCCGTGCGATGAACTGGCGGGAGACATGCTGAATGTCCTGCCGCTCGGTCCCAATCACGTCGGAGTTTACATGCTCGACGTCAGCGGACATGGCGTCCAAGCGGCTCTGTTGGCGGTCTCGGTCTGCCGCTCGCTCTCCTGCCATCAAGACGAGTCGTCGGTGTTATGGCATCGGCGAAATGATTCCGACGAGTACGAACTACAGTCGCCGGTCGTGGCCGTGAGGCAGCTCAATTCACGGATGCACGCTCAATCGCTGTCCGAGCAATTCTTCACGTTGTTCTATGGCATCCTCAACCGGCACACCGGCGAGTTTCGTTACACCAGCGCGGGGCATCCGCCTCCGGTACATGTTACGCAATTCGGCCACACGGCCCTGCTGCCGGGTGATGGCCTGCCGGTCGGCATCGCCGAGTTCGACTACGACGAGCAGCAACTCCAACTGGAACCGGGAGACCGACTGGTCTTCTACAGTGACGGTGTCACCGAAAGCATGAACCTCTCCGATGAACTGTTCGGAGCCGAGCGACTCTTCAGCGTGCTGCGAGACTCGGCCCAACAGCCGCTGAATTCCGCTCTGTCCGAGGTCATGAGCCAAGTCGCCGCCTGGCGCGGCGAGGCTCCGATCCAGGACGACCTATCGTTGCTCGCGCTGGAGTACGCGCCGCGACAACGGTTTATTGAGCCATCACTCGCCAGACTTGCCGTCGAGGGGATCCTGCAAACATCTCTCGCGTGCGTGTCGAGCTAATTCGAGACAGGCGGTCGCAGGCACATTCCCTGTGCCGTCAGCCAAAGAACTGCGGACGGCACAGGGAATGTGCCTGCGACTTTGCCGGAGGGTCGCATCATCCGGACGTCGGCTTCAGCAGGTGCAGGTTCGCGATCGTGATGCCCGACAACATCGAGCCGATGATCCCCAAGAAGCCCTGATCGGTGCCGCACAAAAAGAGATTCTCGATGTGCGTCGTCCCGGTTCGAATCTTGTGCGGAGCTCCGTAAACCGCGCCGTTGAAGTGGCTGGTGAACTTGGTAATCGTCCGCGGAGTGAAGGCGTCGGTATCGACGACGTGCGAACGAAAGTCCGGCATGAAGCGCAGCGCGGACTCGACAATTCGCTTCGTCCAAGCCTCTTTCTCGGCGACGTATTCGTCCTGCGGCAGGTTCATCCAAAAGTCGGGATTGGCAAGGGCCGTGATGCGAACCCTGCCCTCGTCGAGCGGTTTGTCGTACTGAAAATTGTTCGGCGAACAGATGATGCCGCTACGCAGGTCGATCGGCTCAGTCGGGGCGTCGTACACAAATCGCTCGTTGTCGTTGTAGAAGACGATCGTCTCGTGATGGCCCAGCTCTGATGGCATCACATCAAGCGAGAAGATCGTCTCAACGAACGAGACCGCTCCCGGCTGATACGGCTCTTGTTCGGGAGGCGGGATGTCGCACATCCGCATCGTCTCGGCCGAGCCGGCGCTCGACACGACATGCTTGGCTTCGAGGATCTCGCCACTTTCGAGTTCGACGCCGGTGATTTTGCCGCCGCTCGACAAGATGCGTTTCACGCCCGATCTCAGTCGCAGCTCGCCGCCGAACTTGCGGTACTGCTGGACCATCTTCCGCATGATGAGCCGCACGCCTTCATGGGGCCGAGCAAAGCCTTCCAGAAAGATCGCCTTGAACATGATCACGAACTGCGTGAAGTCCATGTCGTGAGGAGTCGGGCTGCCGTAGAACATCAACGGGCAAAAGATCATGTCAACGAGCAGCGGATCGGTGATCACTCGGCTGACGATCTCGCGGGCGGAGGACTCGCGATTGGCGAGGTTCAGCTCGTCATGCTGCTGGATTTGCGAGACGAGCCGTCGGAAGCCGTCAATCTGCAACGGGAACTGCTCGGCGACTTGCTGCTCGAAGAAGGCAAACTCATTCGTGAATCGCAGAGTGACGCCGGGGAACGCAACGCTCGAACCGCACTGCGGCGTGAGGTCGAAGTCTTCCCAACGGAGACGGAGTTGTCGTAGCAGTTTGCTGAGCGGCCCAGCCTTTGTGCCGGGCTTCGCGTAGTTGGTGACAGCGTGCAAGCCAACGTCGTGATCGCGCTTGCGGAGCCGATAAAACGAATTCAGCCCGCCGATCGTCGTATGCTTCTCGACGATGCAAACGGGCTGCTCGAAATACGCCAGCCGAATCCCCGCGGCGAGTCCCGACAGGCCAGCTCCAATGATGATCGTGTCGTACATCGGGGTAGCACGCGCGGCTCGCGTGTGTCGGTCTCAGATCCAGGCAGACGCACGCGAGGCGCGTGCGCCAGGTTACGCCTTCGCAGTTTGCAGTCGGGGGATCAGGTATTCGACGGTGCTGGCCATAGTGCTCAGGAATCCGTAGTCCGTTTCGGGAATTTGCACGCGGTACATTTTGCGGAGTTCCATGACGATGTCGAGGAAATCCATGCTGTCGAGCTCCATCTGCTCGCGGAACGGAACGTCGTCCTTCAGCTTGGTCAGGTCATTGTCCGGGGCAATCTTGCAGAGGATTTTCATAATCACTTGTCGAATCTGATCGGCGCTCATGCCTCTTACTCTCCCGAAAACCGTTTTACGATGACAGCAGAATTGATCCCCAACATGCCAAACGAATTGTTGAGGATGTACTCGACTCGGTCCATTTTTCTCGGCGAATTGGCCACGATTTGAGGCAACGCACAGCGCGGGTCCGGTCGATCGAGATTGATTGTAGCGTGGGCAAAATGGTCGTCAAACGCGGGGAGATTGCCCAAAAGTTCGAGCGCTCCGGCGGCTCCCATCGCATGACCGATGAAGCTCTTGGTGTTGTTGATCGCGAGGCTGGAACGATCTCCGAAGACCTTGTGAATGGCCAACGACTCCTCAATGTCCCCTTGCTCGGTCGCAGTTGCGTGACTGCTGAGGATGTCGATCGCTTCAGGACCGATGCCCGCGCGGTGCAGCGCCAGAGACATGCACTCGGCCTGCCGAGTGGGATCGGGCAACACGAAATCGGTGGCGTCGGAATTCATCGCGTGGCCGACGATCTCGCCGTAGATCGTCGCTCCCCGTTTGAGCGCGTCGGGTAGGCGTTCCAGCGTGACGAGTCCGCCTCCCTCGGCCACGACGATGCCGTTGCGATCCAGGTCGAACGGACGCGAGGCTTTCTCGGGATCAGAATTCGTGGCGAGCGCCCCCTGACTCTTGAAGCCAGCGAAGATGCCGAACGTGTGAATGCTCTCGGAGACGCCGCCGGCGATGGCCAGATCGACTTCCCCCAGGCGGAGCAACTGCAATCCCTGAATGAAGCCCGCGTTGCCGGCGGCACAAGCGGCTCCGATGCAGAGGTGCGGGCCGGTGATCCCCAAGCTGAGCGTCACCTCACCGGCCGGGCTATTGGCAACAGTGCGCGGGTTGTGGTGATGAGTCCAAACGCTCGTGTCGTAGTTGAACTTCGAGATCTCGAAGATTTCGTTCTCGGTTTCGACGTTGCCGTGCTCGGTGATGCCGATGAAGACGCCAGCTCGGTCTTTGCGAACGTCCGCCCAATTGAGACCGCTGTGCTGGACTGCTTCGTTGGCACAATAGATCGCGATGGAACCGGCTCGCGTGCCGCGGCGAACATCTTTTCGCTTTTGATACTTCAGCGGATCGAAGTGACAGATGCCGGCCAGCGTCTCGCCGATGTAGCGGATCTCGTATTTGCTGACGCCGGATTTCCCCGCCAGCAAGTTGGCACGGTACTCGGTCAAGTCGTTGCCGTTGGGGGCGGTGAGACCGATGCCGGTGATGACAATGCGTTGATTCGGATCAGACATCAGTGAGCCGCCACCCTCAAACCGGGTTCGATCCGACCGCTCAGGCGGCCAAAGGGAGGGAGAGATTAGCCGCCGTTGTGGGGCCTCGCAAGCAGCCAATTTTCGGCAGAAATGTGAGTTCTCGCTCGCACGCGGAGAGCCTGAGAAGATTTAGAGCCGCGACCGTCAGGGAGTGTTGTCAGCGCTGAAAGCAACCGCTCCCTCACGGTCGCGGCTCCCAAAAGTTCAAGGTTTCGGAGTGTGTGAAAGGCGAAAGCCATTACCGGAGCAACGTGCGTCGAGTCGTCGAGCGGTTCCTGTTGCCGCGTTTTGCGGCGCGGTGTTATGGTCCGCTCGCAATCCCTCCCGCCGGAGTCTCTGCCGGCATTGGCCTCTCGGCCGTCCCACCAATGCGGTGAACTTTCCGAGTCGCGACCGTCAGCGAGCGATCGTCAGTCATTCAGGCGACCGCTCCCTCACGTTCGCGGCTCCAAATCTTCCCCGCCCCTCCGTTTGCCCACCTCGATTCCCCCTCTCCCCTTCGCAGTTCGGCTGCTTGGAGTTGTCCATGCTGCGCGTCTTGACGTTCATCGTTTGTCTGAGCCTGTTGGGTTCGGACCTGCTGGCTCAGGATTTTTCCGTCATCACGAAGGTCTTCGATCTGGATAGTCCAGAGCCAAATAAGCCGGTCGCTTTTAGTCGCACGCTGTTTCACGCGGGGAAGGTCTACGATGTGATTCATGGAACGGCGGAAGTGACGATCCTGGAGCCTACACAACGTCGGATTGTGATCTTGAATAAAGATCGGGATGTCGTGAGCAACGTCGATTTCGACGAACTCAAACACCTGCTGGACTCGGCGGAAGAGCGTCTCGGGCAGCGGATTCGCGAATTGGAACAGCAACCCAATCCGTCTCGCCAATTGATTGAGACGCTGCGGTTTCAAGTGCGACCGCAATTTGAATCGCAGTTCGATCCTCGCGAGCATCGGTTGCGGTTGCTCGGCAAGACGGTCTCCTACGAAGTCGTCGGAGCCGCGAACGTCCGCTCCGAGGCCCTTGAGGCGTACTTGAATTATGCCGATTGGACCTGTCGGCTGAACTATGTGTTGCACCCGCAGCCGCTGTTTCCAAATGTCCGGCTGGCGCTGAATGAGCGGCTCAAGCATCAGAAACTCTTGCCGGTCGAGGTCACTCTGCGAGCCAAGTTTGAACAGCCGCTGAATCTCAGAGCCGAACACTCGGTCTCCTGGACTCTGGATGATCGGGGGCGGCAAAGCATCCATCTTTGGGAGTCGCTGCTGCGCGATCCGAAACTGCGCACGGTACCGCTGAATGAGTACCAACGGATCGGCTTGACCCCGCAGACGGCCAAGGTGTCGAAGACCGACGGCAAGAAATAGCCGGTTGGTCCGACAACCGTTTTGAGCCGATGGCGCTAGCCACGGGCCGCGATGTGGCTCGACGCTCCGCGTCGAGAGTCGCGACGCGGAGCGTCGCGCCACAATGCGCGCACGCCGACAAGAATCTGAGAACTCGTAGTACGACGCATCGCAGGCCGCGAGAGGTATAACGGGGCTCGTGGCTCGCGCCATCGGCTCACTAATCGAATGCCATTGGTCGTCGGTCCTCCAGCTTTTCGCCGAGACCGTGACGACCGGGGGCTGACTCCGCCCCGCTCGCCAATCGTTTTACGGCTTTTCTGTGCCCGCACGATCCGGGCGACCGTCACGACCGCGACAGCCTGTTGTGCGGGTCATAACGGTTGTTCGTGAAGCTCCAGTTGCTCCGCACCTGTCGGTGATGCCGCGTATTCCTGCGCTTGCAGTTTTGAGCGATTTATCGCGGTCATATGCCGTTTCTTTGGGAGGAACGGACTCTGTCGCACAATCGCTGTCGAAGGTGGATTCGGCGGCGGGCAGAGAACACTTAGGACCGCGTTTCTCCGAAAAAGGAATACCCGCCGTGTTATTCAAATCTTGGTTACAGTCGTTGGGACGGAAGCAAACGCGCCGTTCTCGTTCCTTGAGTCACAGCACGACGACGGTGGCTGCCGAGCGGTTGGAAGACCGCTCGCTGTTGTCGGTCGCTGCACTGTTCGTCAACGGCGAGCTGTTCGTTAGCTCGGATGCCGGTGACAGCATTGCGATTCGGCAGAACGCCACGAGCGGTCGCGTCGAAGTGGTCGCGAATGGCACGGTGCTGGGAACGGCCCCGAATATCGCAACCAGTTCAATCACGTCGATCGTCGTCAAAGGTGGCGATGATGCGAACAACATCAACTTGAATCTCGTGACCAATGTCACCTTCCCGTCGCTGTCGGTAACGACGACGAGCATCCGCGTGGATGGTGGCAATGGCGACGACACGATCGTCGGCTCACCGAGCTACGGCGACAGCCTGCTGGGTGGCGATGGCAACGACAACCTCAACGGCCAAGGTGGCAACGACACGCTCGATGGTGGCAACGGCCGGGATTCGATCACTGGCGACATCGGTGATGACAGCCTGATTGGGGGTGACGGCAGCGACACGATCAACGGCGACGCGGGCAACGACATCATCACTGGCGGCAGCCACGCCGACTCGATCAACGGTGGTGCCGGCGCGGACAACATTGATGCCGGCCAGAGCAACGACACGGTGTCCGGCGGCACCGAAAACGACACGATCAACGGCAGCGACGGTCAGGATTCGCTGTCGGGCGAAGCGGGCGACGACTCGATTCTGGGTGGCGGCGACGTGGACGTGATCTTCGGCGGAGTCGGCAACGACATCCTGCAGGGACAGTCCGGCAACGACGTGGTTTCGGGCGATGATGGTGACGACCAAGTGCTGGGCGGTTCGGGCAACGACAGCGTGTCGGGCAGCGTGGGGAATGACACCGTCAACGGCGAAGCGGGCGATGACATCGTCAACGGCAACGAGGGGGATGACTCGCTGTACGGCGGCAACGGCAACGATGTGCTGCGTGGCGATGGAACGGATATTCAAAACAGTGCCGCGGGCAACGACCGTCTCTTCGGCCAGGGCGGCAACGATACGCTGTTGGGCGGCGGCGGTGGCGACTCCCTCGATGGCGGCGTGGGCAACGACACCGTCGATAGCTCGGACCCGATTCCCGAAGCGGCACCGGTGACGATTTTTGCCTCGGCCGTCAACGCGCTGGAAGGGAACGCCGGCAACGCGACTCTGAACTTTACGTTGACCTTGTCACAAGCCAGTTTCCTGCCGGTTTCGGTGACTGTTTCAACGGCGGACGGATCGGCAACGGGTGGTTCAGACTTTACGCAGATCACGAATCAGACGGTCATGTTTACGCCGGGCAGCACGACGGCGACCGTGGCGGTGATGGTGGCGGGCGACGCGACGAGTGAACCCAACGAAACCGTGCGACTGGTGCTCAGCAATCCCACGAACGGGGCACGGCTGTTGAATCAAGAAGTCAGCGGCACGATCACCAACGATGATGCTCCGGTGATTGGCTTGTTCGCCTCGGCAGGGCAGTTTGGAACGACCTTGTTTCAAATCAATGCCGCGACCGCGACAGCGACTCCAATCGGTGGAACGGGCCTGGGCGTGATCGACATCACGCGGGACGCCACCGGAACGATCATCGCCTACGACAATGCCTCGTTCTTCAACGACACTCTGGTGAGCTTGGATGCCAACACGGCGACGATCACCGGAACTACGTTCGTGTCCAACATCACGTTGCCAATTGAAGGGGACATCGCGTTCGACTCGACGAACAACCTGATCTACGGGGTGACGTCGGGGGTTGGAAATCCGAACTTGTTCCGCATCAACCCGGTTACCGGAGCGGGTACGGATTTGGGTGAGATTCAGGTCGCTGGTGCCAACTTGGCGGGAGCCGCGACGGACAATATCCAGTTTGACTATCTGGCCTTTAATGCTGGAACGCTGTTTGGCGTCATCAGTAGTGGTGTGACGGGGGGCAATGCGAACTTCATTGATGCCCTCTTCTCGATCAACCCGGCCACGCTCGTCGCGACTCGGATTGGTGGCGCTACGGGGTTGGGAGTCGCCATTGGCGGTTCGGGAGGCATGGACTTCGACACCGTCGCCGGCAACCTCGTCCTGCTCGACGGAACGACCGGAAACTTGTTTCGGATCAATCCCATGACCGGTGTGGCCACTCAGGTTCCGGGGAACACCGGGCTGAGCGGCTTTAACACGGCGACCGGATTGACCTTCGCGCCGATCCCGGCGGTCGCACCGCCGAGCGTTTCGGTCAGCAATGCGGGTGTGGTCGTCGAAGCGGATACCGGAACTCAGGTCGTCAATTTCCTCGTCACGGTTCCGGCGACGGGCAATGCCGTGACGGTGGTCGTGCAGACGGCAGATGGCACGGCGACGGCCGGCAGCGATTACATGGCGGTCCCGGCCACCACGTTGAGCTTCGGTCCTGGCGGTGGCACTCGAATTGTGCCGGTGACGATCAGCGGTGACTTCCAGTTTGAAGGGAACGAGACCTTCTTCCTGCAAGTGACGAGCGCGACGGGTGCGCCGATCAGTGTTGGCTCGGGGGTGGCGACGATCACGAACAATGACGTTGCTCCGCTGGGCGATACGCTGCTGGGCAACGCCGGCAGCGACACCCTCATCGGTGGCCCGTCGGACGATTTGATCAACGGCGAAGCCGGGACCGACTTGATCCAGGGGAACGGCGGGAACGACACGCTGTTGGGAGGGAGTTCGTCCGACACGCTCGAAGGTGGAGACGGCAATGATTCACTCGACGGCCAAGGTGGATCGGATGTCATCATCAGCGGAGCGGGAGACGACATCTTCGTGTGGGAAGGTTTGACTTCCGGCAGTGACACCTTCAGCAATGCGTCTGGCTCGGATTCGGTGCAAGTGCTGCTGACCCAGGCGGCGAATACCGTCTCGATCACTCAGTCGGCGATTCCGGTGGACGGGACGTTTGGGCTGATCCAGATCACAGAGGGTGCCGCGAAAGTGACGATCGACGCGTCGATCAGCCAAGTCACGGTCAACGGCGGAGACGGCAACGACACGATCACCATCGGCGATCTCGACAAGGCTTCCCGATCCGCGATCGTGATCCAAGGGGGAGCGGGCAACGACGTTCTCTCGGCCCAGAATGCGAAGACCGGGACAATCCGACTCCGCATGGAAGGGGGAGATGGCAATGACGTGATCATCGGCGGCCAGGGTAACGACACTCTGGTCGGCGGTGCCGGCACCGACCGCTTGATTGCGGGCGAAGGCAACGACCTGTTGGAAGGGGGCACCGGGGCCGACTCGATCAATGGCCAGAACGGCAACGACACGCTGCTGGGTGGCGACTCGAACGACACTCTGTTGGGCGACGGAGCCGACAGTCTCTCAGGTGATGCCGGCAACGACAGCCTGCGAGGCGGACTCGGCAGCGATCTGCTCACGGGCGGGACCGGGGACGACACGGCGAGCGGCGGTGACGGTGACGACACCGTCAGTGGCGGAGACGGCAACGACTCCGTGCTGGGCGATTCGGGACTTGACAGCCTGAATGGTGATCTGGGCAACGACACGCTGGACGGTGGCCGGAACAACGACGTGCTCAACGGCGGTGACGGCAACGACAAACTGCGTGGCGACCACGGCAACGACACGATCACGGGCGGGCTTGGCGACGACACCATCAGCGGTGGCGACGGCGACGATGTCATCAGCGGCAATGACGGCAACGACCTGCTGGGTGGCTTCGACGGCGACGACACGATCAGTGGCGGAGCCGGCAACGACGTTATCAGCGGCGGTGACGGCGATGACGTGTTGAACGGTGGCGGTGGCTCGGACGTGGTCCTGGGAGACCAGGGCGACGATCAGGTCAACGGCCAAGGTTCCACCAACACGATCGCCGGTGGCCAAGGGGACGACACGCTCTTCGGAGCGCTCACCGACATCAACGAGAGCTTCGTGCTGTCGGCCGCGTTGATGACGGCCCTCAATGCGAACTAGTGCTCTGGATTCGAGCGACCCGCCGAGCTTGGCTCGGCGGGTCGCGTTTTTTGAATCTTGGAACGTGGGAAGCGATCGGAATCTGCCAGCCTGAGCCGAACGCGCTAGCGTCGGGCGATTCACGGGAACCGATGGCGCTAGCCACGGGCTTCGGTGGGCGATGTTTCACCGCGAATTGCCAGACGCTAGAGCGTTCGGCTCACTACGGGGCTGTGCAGGATTTTGTTCCGAGACTTTCTCTGCGGTCTTCCAAATCTCTTGCGGTGTTACTGTTGCACCGCAAGAGATTGGAAGACCGCAGAGGTCGATCGCATCGTTGAAGTCTCGGAGTTAATTCCTGCACAGCCCCTACGCGAGTGCCATTGGGCTAGCGCCAGCGGCTCAAAAGGGAGGAAACCAGTTACCAGGAGGCCCGCACAATTCCGACGATCGTCATAATCGTTACAGCTTAAAGTCCGGTTGTAACGGTTGTTCTGAAGGTTCCAGTCATTCCGCAAGTAGCGGTGATGCCGCATGTGCCAGCGCTCGCACTTTTGAGCGATTTATGGCCGGCATCTGCCGTTTAACTGGCAGGAACGATCACTGCCGCACAGTCGGTACCGAAATGGATTCGGTCCCAGGCAGAGACCCACAGAACCGCGATTTTCGGGAAAGGACTCCCCGCCGTGTTATTCAAATCTTGGTTACAGTCGTTAGGACGAAAACAATCACGCCGTCCTCGGACCACTGGTCACACCACGAGGACGAAGGCGGCGGCCGAACGGTTGGAAGACCGTTCGCTGTTGTCGGTCGCCGCACTCTTCGTCAACGGTGAGCTGTTTGTTAGTTCGGACGCCGGTGACAGCATTGCCATTCGGCAGAACGCCACGAGCGGTCGTGTCGAAGTGGTCGCGAACGGCTCGCTGCTGGGAACGGCACCGAACGTCCCAACCAGCTCGGTCACGTCGATCGTCGTCAAAGGTGGCGACGATGCGAACAACATCGACCTGAGCCTCGTTGACAACGTGACGTATCCGTCGCTGCTGAGCATCCGCGTGGATGGCGGCAACGGCGACGACACGATCCTGGGTTCCCCGACCTACGGCGACAGCCTGTTGGGCGGTGACGGAGCCGACAACCTCAATGGCCAGGGGGGCAATGACACGCTCGATGGCGGCAACGGCCGCGATTCGATCACCGGCGGCGACAACGATGACAGCCTCATCGGTGGCGACGGCAGCGATACGGTCTCCGGCGGAATGGGCAACGACATCATCTCCGGCGGCAATCACGCCGACTCGATAATGGGTGGAGACGGTGCGGACAACATCGACGCCGGCCAGAGCAACGACACCGTGTTAGGCGGCAACGACAACGACACGATCAACGGCAGCGATGGTCAAGACTCGTTGTCGGGTGAAGCCGGTGACGACTCGGTCCTGGGTGGCGGCGACGTGGACGTGATCTCCGGCGGACTTGGCAACGACATCGTGTCGGGACAGTCTGGCAACGACATCGTGAATGGCGACGACGGCGATGACCAAGTGGCAGGTGGCGCGGGGAACGACAGCGTCTCCGGCAATGTGGGGAATGACACCGTCAACGGCGAAGCGGGCGATGACATCGTCAACGGCAACGAAGGGAATGACTCGCTGTTTGGCGGCAACGGCAACGATGTGTTGCGAGGTGACGGAACGGAGGCAACGGGCGCTCCGGCCGGAAACGACCGGCTCAATGGCCAGGGTGGCGACGACTCGTTGCTGGGTGGCGGAGGTGCGGACAGCCTTGATGGCGGAGCCGGCAACGACACGGTCGATAGTGCGGACCCAATTCCCGAAGCCACACCGGTGACGATTGCGGTGTCGGGGGGCAGCGTCTTGGAAGACGCCGCGGGCGCGACGGTGATTTTCACGCTGACGTTGTCTCAACCCAGCTTCTTGCCGATCTCGGTCAACGTGCAGACTCAGGATGGCAGCGCGACGGCCGGCACCGACTACACGGCGCTGACTCGAACGGTGACATTCGCTCCGGGGACCGTGACCGCGACCGTTGCGGTGGCGGTGGCGACGGATCTGGTGAATGAGGTCAACGAGTCCATTCGGCTGGTGCTCAGTGCGCCCACGAACGGGGCGCGACTGGCCAATCAAGAAGCCAGCGGCACGATCACCAACGATGATCCCGCGCCGATTGGATTGTTCGCCGTCACGGAAGGGAACTTCTTCGGACCGGAGCTGTATCGGATCGATCAGGTGACGGGAGCGTCGACGTTGGTCGGACAAACGGGATTCTTCTCGGCGTTCGACATCACCACGGACGCGAACGGGACGATCTCCGGCTTCGACCCTTTCTTCAACGTGCTGTTCAATGTGAATCCCAACACCGGGGCGACCACGAATTTCACGTTCGTCAACGGCCTGCCGGCTCAGACTGAAGGTGACCTCGCGTTCGACACGGCCAACAACTTGATCTACTCCGTCTCCACCACGGTTGGTGGGAATCCGAACTTGTTCCGCATCGACCCTGTCACTGGAATCGGTGTGGACCTCGGTGAGATTCAGGTCGGCACAGCCAACTTGGCGGCGGCTACGGACAACGTCGAGTTTGACTATCTGGCGTTTAACGGCGGAATGCTGTTCGGCGTCATCAGCGGAGGTGTCACGGGAAACAATGCGAACTTCAACGATGCCTTCTTCTCGATCAATCCCGCGACCTTGGTGGCGACACGGATTGGAGATTTGGGAGTCAACCTCGGCGTCAATTCGGGCGGCATGGACTTCGATCCCGTGGCGAACAACTTTGTTCTGATCGATGGAGCGTCTGGCAGCTTGTTTACGATCGCTCCGGCGACGGGGGCAGCCACTCTGGTCGGCAATACGGGTCTCACCGGATTCCGAAACAATGCGTCCGGTTTGACATTCGCCCCGATCTCGGCAACTCCACCGCCGAGCGTTTCGGTCAGCAACGTGAGCGTGGTCGAAGCGGATACCGGAACGCAGATGGTCACGTTCCAAGTCACGGCTCAGCAGTCGGGTGGCCCCGTCACGGTGAACTATCAGACGGTGGATGGCACGGCGACGGCCGGCAGCGATTACACGGCGACCTCCGGCACGTTGACGTTCGGTTTCTTCGGTGGCACGCAGACGGTCTCGGTGGTGGTCAGCGGCGACTTCCAGTTCGAGGGGAACGAGTCGTTCTTCCTGCAACTGACCAGCGTGACCGGCTCGGCGGTGGCGAATGGGTCGGGCATCGCGACGATCACCAACAACGACACACCGCCACTGGGCGACACGTTGATGGGAAATACCGGCAACGACACCCTCATCGGTGGCCCATCGGATGACTTGCTCATCGCGGATGGTGGGTTCGACTTGGTGTTGGGCAACGACGGCAATGACACGCTGTTGGGAGGCAGTTCGGCCGACACGCTCAATGGCGGTGCCGGAAATGACTCGCTCGACGGCCAAGGGGGCAATGATCTGATCGAAAGCGGGACGGGAGACGACATCTTCGCGTGGCAAGGTGCCACGTCTGGCCGCGATACCCTCACGAATGCGTCCGGCGCGGATGGCGTGCAAATCGCGCTGAACGCGACGGCCAACACGGTCACGATCGGCCAGTCGGCGATTCCCACGGACGGCACGTTTGGGCTGATCCAAGTCACCGACGCTGGCGTGACCTTGACGATCGATTCGTCGATCACCCAAATCACGGTCAACGCCGGAGCCGGTGACGACGTGATCACGGTCGGCAACCTCAACACGGCTTGCCGAACCGCGCTCGTGATTCAAGGAGACGCCGGCAACGATGTGATCACGGCTCTCAACGCGAACACAGGGTTGGTCCGCATTCGCATCGAAGGTGGTGCCGGCAACGACACACTCACCGGCGGTCAAGGTGGCGACACTCTGGCCGGAGGTGCCGGGACCGACCGCGTGAAAGGTGGCGACGGTAACGACCTGCTCGAAGGGGGCACCGGGGCCGACGCGATCAACGGCGAGAATGGCAACGACACGATCCTCGGTGGTGACTCGAACGACACGCTGGCCGGCGACGGAGCCGACATTCTCAGCGGTGACGCCGGGAACGACAGCCTGCGAGGCGGAATTGGGAACGACCTGCTCAACGGAGGAACCGGGAACGATACGGCTCGCGGCGGTGACGGTGACGACACGGCCAACGGTGGTGACGGCAACGACTCTCTGTTGGGTGAGTCGGGACTCGACAGCTTGAATGGCGACCTGGGTGACGACACGGTGGACGGTGGCCGCAACAACGACGTGATCAACGGCGGTGACGGCAACGACAAACTGCGTGGTGACCACGGCGACGACACCATCAGTGGCGGTCTCGGCAACGACACCATCAACGGTGGTGACGGCAACGATGTCATCAGCGGCGGTGACGGCAACGACCTGCTGGGTGGCTTCGATGGCGACGACAACGTCAGCGGAGGTGCCGGCAACGACACCATCAGTGGCGGTGACGGCGACGACACCTTGCTCGGTGGCGGTGGCAATGACATCGTTCTGGGAGACCAGGGCGACGATCAAGTCAACGGACAAGGGGCGACGAACACCATCTCTGGCGGACAAGGTGACGACACGCTCTTCGGAGCCGTCACCGATATCAACGAGAACTTCGTGCTCTCGGCCGAGTTGATGACCGCTCTCAACGCGACTTAATAGTTCTGATTTCAACCGCAGCCCGGCTTCCCTTTGGAAGCCGGGCTTTTTTTGTTGAGTGACTTTCGTAATGGCCGGACGCCAAAGACCTGATGTGACCCTTTTTCCTGCCCCCTTCTTTCTGTCAGACTTGGTCTTTGTCGAACAGAACACCGGTGGGCCAGCCATTTGTCCGGGGGCAGGCACACTTCGCCAGAACGCGGCTACGAAGGTGCGCAGTCCGACTTATTCTTGCTTCGTCGAGAGTCTCCCATGATCAGTGCATCAGAAAACTCAGAGCTTCTCAGCCGTCGCGGCTTCTTTTCTTGGACGAAGACCGGCCTCGGTGGCACGGCGTTGGCGAGTCTGTTGGCGCGAAGCGGCGACGTTCGCGCGGCGGTCGTGCCGGGTGAGTCGAGTGATCCGCCGCCGCATGTCATCGCGAAGGCCAAGCGGGTCATTCACATCGTGGCATGCGGTGGATTTAGCCAAGTCGATTCGCTGGATTACAAGCCAGAGTTGGCCAAGCGACATGGCCAAACGCTCGGTGGCAATGAGCGACCGGATGTGTTCTTTGGGCAGGTCGGCCTGCTGCGAAAGAACGATTGGGAGTTTCGACAGCGAGGGGCGAGCGGCCTGTGGGTTTCGGAGTTGTTGCCGCATCTCGCGACGGTTGCGGATGAGCTGACTGTGATTCGCTCGATGTGGGCCGAGACCAGCAATCACACGCCCGCCACGTTTCAGGAGCAGTCCGGTTTCCGTCTGAACGGCTTCCCGACGATCGGAGCGTGGCTGTCTTATGGACTCGGCAACGATACTGACAATCTGCCGACCTACGTTGTGATCCCAGACACACGCGGACTGCCGGCAGGTGGATCGATCAATTGGACGAATGGCTTCTTGCCGGCTCGTCATCAAGGAGTCGTGATCCGCAGCCGAGGCACGCCGATTGACGACCTGCAACCGGCTCGGCCGATTGACGCGAACACTGAGTTCGCGTCGCGCGCATTGCTGCGACAACTCAACGAGCGGCATCTGCGACAGTCGGCTCCGGTGGGACTCAGCGAGCTGGCCGAGGAAGAGCTGGCGAAAGTCCCCGGTCACGATGCGCTAGTCGCGCGAATTCGCAGCTACGAATTGGCGGCGAAGATGCAGCTCACCGTGCCGGAGGTTGCGGACCTCGCGGCCGAGACCATCGCGACTCAAGACGCCTACGGATTGAACGACAAAGGAACGGTGGACTTTGGCCGCGGCTGTTTGCTCGCACGACGATTGCTCGAACGGGGCGTGCGATTCATTCAGATCATGTCCGGCGGAGCGTTCGGCTCACCGCGCATCAATTGGGACGGTCACGAAGACATGCGTGAGAATCATGCACGCGAAGCGGGCCGCATCGACCAGCCGATCGCCGCGCTGATTCGCGATCTCAAGCAGCGCGGGATGTTGGATGACACGCTGGTGCTGTTCACCTCCGAGTTCGGCCGCACGCCGTTCACGCAGTCGGCCGCCGGAGTGCTCGGAGCCGGCCGCGATCACAACCAATACGGCTTCAGCGTGTGGATGTGCGGAGCGGGCCTGAAGCCGGGCCTCGCATTTGGTGCCACGGACGAGGTCGGCTGGAAAGCAGTCGAGAACCGTGTCTCCTGGCACGACTTCCACGCCACGGTTCTGCACCTGCTAGGCATCGAGCACGAACGTCTGACGTTCTACCACAACGGCATCCAACGCCGTCTGACGAACGTGCATGGCGAAGTGATCGACGGCATCCTGGCCTAACAGCATCAAGAGAACGCCCAACCGCAATCCTGTCCAGAGTGAGTGGTTGATTGAAGTTGCAGATCAATGCTGTTCTTCATCCGCGGTTCGGCTTTGCCATCCGCGGGAAATCGGCCCCAGAAGGCTGCCCGCGGATAGCAAAGCCGAACCGCGGATGAGGAACAAGAAACGACAGACAACTTCGACTAACAATGATCAGGCCAGCGCAGTCCTGGGTGACTAATCTTCGTCCACATCAAGTTTTCATCGCGCTACGCGGATCCTCTCGCGGCGTTCGTCCAACAGCGGCGTAGAGAAAATACGCCGGCAGGCCCAGCAGGATCAGGATCGCCGCGACGTGCGCGGAGAACGATTCCAAGCCATAGGCCGTCGGCAGAAACCACACATAGAAGCCAACGAACAGCAGCGGCGTCACCGGATAGCCCCAAGTGCGATACGGGCGGTGCCATTCGGGATGCTTGTAGCGCAAGATCACCACGCCGATCACCGACAGCACGAGAAACACACTGGCCGAAAAGATGACGTAGTCCGTGAGGATGTCGAACAGGTCGCGGTTCTGCAGAGCGGTCACATAGCGTTTCGAGATTCTGGCTCCGATGACCATCAGCGAGGCCATCGTCGCCTGAGTGCAGATCGCAATCGTCGGCGTGCGGAAGCGAGCATGAACGTAGCCCAGCCCCTTGAAGAACACGCCGTCGTTCCCCATCGCATAGGCCACGCGCGGGCTTTGCATCAGGTTGCTGTTGATCGCTCCGAACGAACTGATGGCAATCACGATCGACAGAACCGTGACCGAGATCGTGGCCCAACTTGGTCCGAAGAGGCTCATCTGTTTCGCCAACATCGTCTGAGCCGTCCGGCCCGGAGTATCGACAAGTTCGGTCATGTTCAGCACGCCGTGATAGGCCACGTTCGCTCCGACATAGACCAGAATCAGAATCCCCACGCCGCCGAACAACGCTCGCGGTATGTTGCGGCCCGGATCGCGCACCTCCGCCGCCACGGGAGCCACTCCGTCCCAACCGTTGTAGCTCCACATCACCGCCAACAGGATCGCGGCCATCTGTGTCGGTAACGTCGAGTACTTCGGCACCGTCAGGCTTGCGAGCGTCTCTTTGGGAAGCGTCGAGAGCGCGGGATCGAACGGGACGGTGAAGTTGTCCCAGTTCAGCAACGAGGTGCCGCAGAGCATCAGCAGAAACGGCAACAGGGCGATCAATCCGACCATGCCCGCTTTGATGATGGTCGTGACCCCTTGCACATGGCCACCCCAGATCGCCCCCAGCACATTCACCAGCGCCACGAACAGGATCAACAGCACCGAGCCAGCGACCAGCAAGTACTCGTTGAGCGGGACGTCCACGCCGAACACGACCGCCAGCGTTTCGAGAATCATGATCGCCAGCGCTCCGCACGAAGCTGGCGTACCGAAAAAGAACTCGCTCCAGCCGTACAAAAACGCGACCGGCTTGCCGTAGGCTTCCTTCAAATAGTTGTACATGCCCCCCGCGCGCGGCAGCATCGCCGCCAGTTCCGCGAAGCAGAGTGCTCCCAACAGGCAGACCAGTCCGCCACCGATCCAGCCGGCGATGATCAACGGGAACGATCCGGCATCGGCCGCGATCAACCCCGGCTTGCGAAAGATGCCCGATCCAATCGTGTTGCCGACCACCATCGCGATCGCGATCCCCAGGCCGAGCACGCGAAGCAATTCGGGACGTGAGCCAGTTGGCGAATCGCTCGGCGCAGAGACGGGATCGGATGACATGAAAACTCCAGGATCGGAAAGTGCCGACGAATCAGGATCTCCTCGCTCATTCCTTTGACCACATTCCTTTGATCGTTTCAGATTTCTTCAAAGACAGTTTTCAGAGGAATCCGAACCGAGTAATCATTCAAAGGAATCTGGTCAAAGGAATGAATCGGAACGAGCGCGTTGATCCCGTTCTCCACCGACTTGAATCGCGGGTCCACCGCAACCCAAACATGGGTGGGCAGAATGATGTGAGATCGTCATCCGCCTCGGCTCGGTTTCTGATTCGACTTGGGGACGAGCAGCAACTGCGGCTTGGGGTCGAATGCGAACGAGTGCTTCGGCAGCGGTTTCACCTCGCGGTCGCGTGAGATCGCCTGTGACAGTTTGGGGAAAACCCACTTGGACTTCTCCGATTCCGGCACGAGCAAGAATTGCGGCATCACCACGTCGAGCTTCGTTTGCGGATGCTGTTGTTTGCATTCGGCGAAGACCGCGTAGGTGGCTGGTACCGCCGGGTCTTTGTCCGAGACAAAACCTCCGACGCAGACCAATGAGCGATCTCGTTCGTGCCAGACATAGGCTTCGTATTGCCGGCCGCGATGCAGCGTTCGCTCACGCAGAGCGTGACACAGAATCTCCGCCTTGAACCCCGATTCGTCGAGCGAGTTGCCAATCTGCACCTCGCTATCGCCCGCCTTGCTGAGCAAATTCGAGTTGCCACGAAAGGTGGCCACGACCAGCGAGTACTTTTCGGGATTCGACAGCAATGAGTACTTGCGACCGGCATTGAGCTGCAACAAGAACGGATCGATCTTCCGCTGTGCGATCTCATTCGCGGAGAGCATCGGGTTGATCGTTAAGAATGCTCCGCTGAGCGGGCCGGGCCGACCCGGTGTCGCATGAAACGAGGCATGTTCGGTCAGCTCTTTGGGATTGAACGTCTTGATCCAGTTCAAAGACTGTTGAGCGATCGACTCCTCGGCCGTGTCGTAGTTGCCGGCGACAACGCAGATGCGGTGATCCTTGGCTTTGACCTCACGTCGCATGGTTCTGCCGCCGCGATTGATTGTTCCCAGCGGCTGAATCTCTTCTTTCTGCTCGTAGGTGTAAGCCGGGATTCCTTTCTTCCGCAGTTCATAGACGAGGTCGTTGGCGGCCTGCTCCTTGGTGGGGCCATCGACCCGCATTCCCGGCGGCGGCTCGGACAAGCTGGCGACCATGATCATCCACGGACCATGCTCGGTGCCGAGTTCATACTTCTTGCCTTTGATCGCTTCGATCTTCTTGTCCTTAGCCGCACCCGGCGTCGCCAGACCAAGGACCGTCAGACCAACACACAACATCAGCAAACGAGAGAGACGCATCACGGCAGACTCCATTCCACCGAACGAAAATTGAGAAGCCACGCGGTCGTCACCAACCCACGCGCAGACAGCTTCCCGGAAAGGGGCGGGATGGTAGCCACGACTCGAAAAATAGGTCCAGACCGTTTTCATCGCGGTTTCGCCGTTCGATGTGAGCCGATGGCGCTAGCCACGGGCCATTTGCCGGAATCAATTCCAACATCCGGCCCGACGCTAGCCGGGATTATTCCTGGCCTACTCAATGAAGAGTGCAGCGCGCTGCGATGTAACCCGAAGCGTAAGCGAGGGAGTGTGTGATGACTCCCTCGCTTACGCTTCGGGTTACATCGCGGTGACGACTCAGGCGGGCCGCCTGAGCTACGGTGAGCAACAACGTGCTTGTCGGCATTGCGCCGCTTGCCATATCGTCCTGCTCGAATTTCCGGTCCTGGTTTGATCATTGATGAGAGGGACTTTTATGTCGGCTTCGGCGTCAACGAGCGGTCGATTGGATGCGGCGTATCGCGAACGATTCCCAGGCTCCGCGAAGTTGTTTGAACGCAGCTCGCGAGTGTTTCCCAACGGCGTCACGCATGACGGGCGGTACTTGCAGCCGTTTCCGATCTTCGCCCAGGAAGCGTTCGGCTCGAAGAAGACCGATGTCGATGGGCACGAACTGATCGACTACTGGGTGGGACATGGAGCGTTGCTGTTGGGCCATTCGCACCCAGCGATCGTCGAGGCCGTTCAACAGCAGGTGGCAAAATCGACACACCCCGGAGCGTGTCACGAATTGGAGATCGAGTGGGCCGAGTCGGTTCGCCGATTGGTTCCTTCGGTGGAGTTGCTCCGCTTCACGAACAGCGGGACCGAAGCGACGTTGATGGCGATTCGGATCTGTCGCATCGCGACGGGACGCACGAAGGTCATCAAGTTCGCCGGCCACTTTCACGGCTGGCACGACGCGGTGATCATCTCATCCGAGCCACCGCATCCGGCCAACGTCTTGGCGGGCGAAGCTCCCGATGTGGACGACTATCCGACTCCGGGAGTGACGGTCGGTGTCTCCGGCGACATCGTCATCGTCCCGCCGAATGATCTCACCGCGCTGGCTCGCGCGATTGACGAGCATCAGCCGGCGTGCGTGATTCACGAAGGAAACGGTGCGCGGTGGGGCGTCGTGCCCGCTCGGCCGGACTTCGTGCGGGGCGTTCGCCAACTGACGCGTGACAAGAACATCATCTTAATCCTCGATGAGGTCATCACCGGTTTCCGAGTCGCTCCGGGTGGCTATCAAGAGATCTGCGACATTCAGCCCGATTTGTCCACGTTTGCAAAAGTGCTCGCGGGCGGTCTGCCCGGCGGAGTGCTCGGCGGCCGAGCGGATTTGATGCAGGCGCTGGCGTTCGGAAATTCGTTCGGGAAGAAGATGAAACATCCGGGGACATACAACGGCAATCCGCTCTCGGCCGCCGCCGGCATCGCCGCGCTGGAGATCGTCGCGACAGGAGAACCCAATCGTCGCGCGAACGAGATCGCCGCGCTGCTCCGCCGAGAATTGAACTCGCTCTTCGAGAAGCAGAGTCTGAATTGGATCGCTTATGGAGATTACTCGGCGATCAAGATTCTGCCGCATTACGACGGCCCACGTCCGACGAGCGACGACTTCCTGCCGTACTCCGGCGACTGGCGAAAGCTCGACGCGAAACAGGATGCGGAGCTGTCGCAAGCATTCCGCTGCGCGCTGTTGCTGGGCGGAGTCGATTGGATGGGCTGGGCCGGCTCGACTTCCGCCGCTCACGACGAAGACGATGTCGCTCACACGGTCGCCGGCTTCTCACAAGCGATCGACTGGCTGCGTGGCGAGGGGTTGGTGAGGTAAGAAGAACGGCAGGACTTAAGTAACCCGAAGCGTAAGCGAGGGCGAGCGACAGGACGCGACGATTCCCGGATTCCGAATCCTATGAAGCGCTCGCCCTCGCATACGCTTCGGGTTACTTATCTCTTGCCGTTCGCCTAAGCCACTGGATGTGCCCTGATGTCGAAACTAACCTGACTCGATCACAGAGGAGATGACTCATGGCCACGAAAATCGCTCAACTTGAAGAACGCCTCCGCAAGCTCGAAGCCGAAGTCCACGAATTGAAAACTGCGACCGGAAAAGAAAATCCGCTGCCGTGGTATCGACAAGCGGCAGGCCAATTCAAAGACGATCCGGTCTTCGACGAGATCGTGCGTCTGGGAAAAGAGATTCGAGATGCCGAACGTACTCCGGCCCCGGTCGTTCGCAAGCGACCAGTCCGCCGCAAAGGAACCTAAGCCTTGCCATATTTGCTCGACACAGATCACGTCAGTCTGGTGCAGAAGGATGATGCTGAGGGCAGTCGGTTGATGACGCGGTTGGATCGTGTCCCGCGTGACGATGTCGCAACGAGCATTGTGACTTATCAAGAGCAACTTCGCGGATTTCGCACAAGTGCCAGGGCTGCGGTTTGAAGATTGGACTCGGCTGTGAGCAGCGAACGGAGCATCGAATGACCGACCCCGATACTGCGGAGAGTGTCGCGAATCCGAACGATTTGCTGACCACTCCGCTGCGTTCGACGATGTTGCGGTTGGCGTGGCCGGTGTTCATCGAGCAGCTTCTGTTTTTTCTGGTGGGACTCACCGACACCTATCTGGCGGGATTCATCAGCAAAGAAGCGACGACGGCGGTGGGACTCGCGGCCTACGTCAGTTGGTTGGCGTCGAACATCTTCTCGCTGGTCAGCGCGGGGACGGTTGCGGTCGTGGCTCGGCATTGGGGGGCGGGTGAGTTGGAATCGGCCAACCGCGCGGCGAATCGAGCGTTGGCGCTGGGAGCGGTCGTCGGAGTGGCGGTCTTTGCGTTGATCTGGTTCGCGGCTCCGTCGTATGCGGCATTGATGCGGCTGGACGGGGCGACGGCCGAGATGGTCGTGCGGTTTCTGCGAATCGACGGCGCGGGGTATCTCTTCTCGTGTCTGACGGTGGCCGGAGCCGCCGCAATGCGTGGCAGTGGGCAGATGCGCGTGCCGATGATGATTCTGGGATTCGTCAACGTCTTGAATGTTGTCATCACGACCGTGCTGAGCGGCGTCGGTCCAGCGGCTTGGTTGTCGCTCTCGGATCGGTTGGGCTTCGCGGCTTTCGGATTGGACGGCATCGCGTATGGCACGTTGGTGGCGCGCGCGATCGGCGGGCTGCTGATGGTCGGAGTGTTGAGCAGCGGTCGATTCGGACTGCGGCTCATTCCTCGCGAGGTCTCGCTACGCGGCGAGCCGGCGCGGCGAATCTTGCGAATCGGATTGCCCGCCGGATTGGATGGCTTGCTGCGATGGTCGGGACAGCTTGGCTTTCTGATGATCGTGGCTCGGCTGAGCGACAACGAATCGGAGCGGACGGCGATCATGGCGGCACATCTGATCGGCATGCAGGTCGAGTCGATTTCATTCTTACCGGCCGGAGCGTGGGGCATGGCGGCGGCGACACTGGTTGGCCAATCGCTCGGCGCGAAGCAACCGGAACGAGCACAGGCGGGAGGTCGCGAGGCGGCCTGGCAATGCGGCTTCTTGGGGCTGGCGTTGACGGTGGTGTTTTTCTTCGCGGCTCATCCGATCTACGAGTTGATGCACAAAGACGCGGACGTCTGGGGAGTGGGCGTGTCGGCGTTTCAATTCAACGCGCTGTTTCAAGTGCCGCTAGTCACGGCGATCGTCTACACGTTCGCGCTGCAAGGCGCGGGGGAGACTCGGCAGCCGATGCTCATCAACTTGCTGGGCGTGTTCGGCGTGCGACTGACTCTGGCGTACTTGTGCGGGATCGTGCTGCACGGCGGCTTGATCGGTGCCTGGATCGGCATGTGCTGCGATAACACGGTGCGTGCGATTCTGGTCGCAGTGCTCTTCCGTCGCGGTCGGTGGATGTCGAAGAGCGTGTGACATCAACTAGCCCATCATCTCCTTCACCAACGGCACGAGGCCGTTGGCCGGGATTATTCATGGCCTCCTCATGCAGGACGCAGCGTGCCGCATGTAACCCGAAGCGTCAGCGAGGGAGAACTGCGACCACTCCCTCGCTGACGCTTCGGGTTACATGGCGACGATGAATCATC
>JBJXEX010000259.1:0-9225 GCA_046156195.1 Planctomycetaceae bacterium
GAAGGCGTAAAGCGGAAACCAATACCGTCGGCACAACATCTCCAATGCTGCTCGCGCGGTGGAATCGTCGGGCTGAGCCGCTCGCAGGACGATGCTCCATTGTGTCGTCGCGAAGTCGAATTGTTCGGGTGGATTGCTCATGCTTAGATGTGCGAAGTCGCCTTCAGACTGTGAGCGTGGTACGTTACGAACTGGAGACTGGGACGGAATCTCCGGCCGTCTGTGGCCGCTGGCGCGGATCAATCATGCTGACCTACAAATCGAGCGACAAATGGACGGACGGAATCGTACTCGGAGAAGTCTTGGACTTTCCCGGAACGATCGCTTACGGAAACTCACTCGACGACGCTCGCCGCAACTTGGCGTCGGCTCTGCGAGACATGGTTGAGACGAATTTACTCACCGGCGAAGCGCTGCCGGTTCCCAATCAAACAACATCCGATCACGACGCTGACTTGGAAGAACCGATTCATCTGGTGCTGCAAGTTGGGCAGCAAGTCGCCATGACCGTCAGAGCGACCGTGGCATGAAGCGTCTGGAAGTACCGGAACCGTAATTGTCTTTGTCTTAGTCGGTCACGGAGTCGGAAATGACAACTCAATCCACGCGGCGTGCCTTTCTGCAAACCAGCGGTGTCGCTGTCGGTGCTCTGGTCGCCGGTTCGGATCGCTTAGTCCATGCCGCTGTGCCCGATGCTCAGGCCAAGCGGGCCATTGTCCTCTTTTTGCAAGGTGGCTGTTCGCAGCTCGACTCATGGGATTTGAAGCCCAACGCGCCGGCCGAGTATCGCGGTGAGTTCGATTCGATCGCGACAGCAACCCCCGGCTATCGAGTCAGCGAGCACCTGCCGATGCTCGCCACGCGGACGAATCAATTCAATGTCTTGCGGAGCGTTCATCACGGCACCCCCAGCCATGAGGCGGCGATTCACTGGGCATTGACCGGCTACGACTATCCGGGAGCGAACGTCACGACCAAGAACCGCAACGACAAGCCGTCGGTCGGATCGTTCGTCGCGAAGGTGCGTGGCTCCAGCAAGCCGGGGTTGCCGGCGTACTTTTGCGTGCCGGACAAAGGGCAACTCGGCGATCGGGTGCGATATGCCGACTCGCACTTCTTGGGCATGGCCTACTCGCCGTTTGAGTCCGGCCCCGTGACAGTCGATGCCGAGTCGCCGTATCGAGTCCCGCAACCGCTGGTCATGTTCCGCGACATGCCGCTGACTCGCTTCGATGAGCGGCAAGGACTGTTGCAGCAGTTGGATGGCTTCCGTCGCGAAGCCGATGCCTCCGGGATGATGAGTGGCATGGATCAGTTCCGCCGCACGGCGCTCGACATGATCAACCATCCGGTCACGCAAGCGGCTATCGATCTTGCCCAAGAGAAGCCAGAAACGCGGCAACGATACGGCAGCAACAAGTTCGGCCAGCGAGTCTTGATGGCTCGGCGCTTGGCCGAGGCGGGCGTCCCGTTCACGTTGGTGAATCTCGCCGACAACCAAGATTGGGACACGCATACCGACAACTTCAACTCGATGAAGACACGACTTCTGCCACTGCTGGATCGCGCCGTCGCGAAGCTACTCGATGAATTGAGCGAGCGCGGTCTGCTCGACTCAACACTGGTCGCGATTGTCTCGGAATTCGGACGCACGCCGAAGATCAACAACAACGCCGGCCGCGATCACTGGAGCGACGTCTTCTCCGTCATGCTGACCGGTGGCGGGTTGAAGAGGGGCCAAGTGCTCGGCACCAGCAACGCTCGCGCGGAAATCCCGCAGGACCGGCCGATCCACTACAACGACGTCCTGGCCACGATCTATCAACAGCTTGGAATCGCCACCGACCGAGTCTTCATGCACGAAGGCCGCCCGGTGCCGATTCTGTATCAGGGGACTCCGATTGCGGAATTGATTTGAGATGAATTCCTAGCAACGCTGACTGGCGAAAAATGAAGGGCGAAAAATCAACACAGTCGAAAATCAACACAGTCGCCGATGTCCTGCGGACTCTGGTAGGGATGAAAATCGTTTAACGGCAAGCCGAAGGCGTAGGTGGCCAACACGGACGCCTCCGGCTTACCGTTAAACGATTTTCGGAACAGAGACGCGAGAGTCTTGTTCTCATTTTTCGCCCTTCATTTTCCGCCAGCTCTTTGCCAGAGAGGTTCAGTGTGCTCACCGTTTTCAACCAACAACCTTCGTTGAGGGGCAGTCTATCGCGACGAGAGTTGCTGCGCGTTGGTGCGCTCGGCGTCGGCGGGCTGACTTTGGCGGACCTGTTGCGGTGCGAGGCACAATCGAAGACTCCTGACTCGGAAAGTCGGGCGACGCGAGGGGATACTCGACGGACGAAGTCACTCATCTATGTGGTACTTGATGGTGGCCCTTCGCATTTGGACCTCTGGGATTTGAAGCCGCAGGCCCCGACGGAATATCGCGGGCCGTTCTCGCCGATCGCGACGAAACTGCCCGGCGTGCAAATCTGCGAGCACATGCCGTTGCAGGCCGCGATGCTCGATCGAGCCGCGCTGGTCCGCGGGATTCGATCGGTTGAGAACGACCACTATCTCAGCGAGGTCTACACGGGACTGCCGCGATCATCGGGCAAGCGGCCAGCGTTCGGATCGGTCGTCAGCAAGTTATCGCCGACGAGGCATTCGCTGCCGACATATGTCAGCCTCAAGCAGCATTCCGGCGACCTGTTCGATTATGAGAAGCCGCATTATGTCGGAGCCGCCCATGCTCCGTTTCGTCCGTTCGAGGAATCGCTCAAAGACCTCACGCCGGTCAAGAACCTCGAAACGCTGGAGAACCGCAAGGCGTTGCTCGCCGCGTTCGACAAATTGCAACGCGAACTCGATCGGCCGCAGGCGTTCGGTGGACTCGATCGCTTTCAAGCTCAGGCTCTGGAGATGATCGCGTCACCGAAAGTACGCGAGGCATTCGATCTCACGAATGAATCTCCAGAGACGCTGGCTCGTTATGGTCATAAGGTTGGTAAATACCCGCATCAGACGGCAAGACAATATATGTATGACTGGAACGGGAAACCGTTCCTGATGGCTCGGCGCTTGGTCGAGGCGGGCGTTCGCGTCGTCACGCTGCACGCGGCCGAGTGGGATCATCACAGCAGTCCGACGGGCGACATCTTCTTCGCGCTGAAATGCCTGATGCCGGTGCTCGACATGAGCATCACCGCGCTGGTCAACGATCTCAACGATCGCGGCCTGTCCGACGACGTGCTGGTCGTGGTGCTCGGCGAGTTCGGTCGGACTCCGAAAATCTCTCCGGTCGGGCCGGGCCGCGAGCACTGGGCCGATGCGGGCTGCGCGTTGTTCTTCGGAGGGGGCCTGATGATGGGCCAAGTCATCGGCGAAACCGATTCCCGCGCCGAACGCTCAATCAACGGCACGATCAGTTTCCAGAACATCATGGCCACGATTTATCACACGCTCGGCATCGACCTCGACATGAAGTTGCCCGACTTCAACGGCCGTCCGCAGTTCCTGCTCGATGACTGCATGCCGATCCGCGAGTTGCTGAGTTAGCCTGGATGGTTCGTCACCCAACGCGTCAGCGAGGGCGGGCGCTTCACAAGATTCTGAGTTGCCAGTGTTTCGACCGCGACACCAAAAAAATGGCCCGAATTCATTCGTTTCATTCCTTTGACCAGATTCCTTTGATCGGAATCCTGAGACACAGGTTCGCCGCATGAATCAAAGGAATCTGGTCAATGGAATGAAGACAACCTGAGAAATTGACAAAACGGTGCCGAGCCGAGTTCAAAGCGCGCAACTTCAAAACTCACGCTTCGGATTACGAAACGCCCTCGGAATCCTCCGCCGTGAAATCGACCCGATCGAAGACTTCGGCGAGTGGTAACTCCACGTCGATCGACAGAAGTTTGAGCGACCGGTCCATGCCCGACACCAAGGTCAACGTCGAGGTCTCGTCATCGTTTCGCAGGAAGCGTTGCATCATCGGTTCCTCCTGCGACACGAGAACATATTCACGCAGCGTGGGGATCGTCTTTCTGGCCGCAGATCACGCTGGCGTAGGGGACGCACGGCTTTCCGTGCAACCGCCCCCAAAGCGATGCCGAGCTGGATGAGTTGTTGGCGGTGTTTTTTTCGGTGGGACTTGGGTGTTGCGGCGAGCGTAGTAGGATTGACGGTTGGCTTCGTCTTGAAACAGTTGTTGACGGGCTTGGGTGGGGAAGCCTCATCTCTGGCCGCACGGCGGACTTGTTCGGTGATCAGCGGTTCCCACTGAGGACGTCTTCGCTCAGCGTAAGTTGCTGACGAACGCAAGCGCAGAACAACTGGCTGAGGATGGTCAGGATTAGATGGCGGTGGATGCCCCCCCTTCGCGCGATCAATCAGCTCCAGCGAGAGCTGGGGCTTCGTGCGAAACTCGACATCGTCCGGGATGTGCGCTTTCTTCGGCGCGCCGGATCGTTGGCTCACTCTTCGGGCCGATACTGCAGTGCGTCGAGTCGCGTGTGGAACGTCGCGGCCGAATACGACAATGCGACGTGGTTGACACAGTTCTCAATCTTCCCGCGATTGCCGTTGTTCTGCCGCTTGACGCCGACGGTTTCCGAACCGCTCTTGGTCATGCCCGTCTCATCGACGCCGCCAATCGCCTCCGGATGAGCATGTTCAGAGAGGACGATCTGCCGACAGCGATCTCGCAGCTTCTCTTCAACCCACGCGATCGACTCCAACAGCCGCTGCAGTGACCGAGATGCCACCTTCTGATCCAGCGCGATGGCCTCGACATTCTTCCGCTGCACCGCCGACAACAACAACTGCACATAGGTCCGCAACAATGTCCGTCCCTCCGCCCTCGCAAAGCGGTCGCCGAAGCGACTTAAAAACTGACCGACATCACTGACATGGGCCGCCCCTCCGTGGTCTCCGCATGAAACAGTTCAACACATGGAGGGTCGCCTTTTTCTCTGATCTTCATCGCTCTCAATAACCCACAGCACAAGCCACACTTACAACCGCGATAAACACTCAACCCGGCACAGTCCAATTAAACGGCAAAAGAAAACTTCCTCGTGGCTGCACTCGCCCGTAGCCGCACTCGCCACAGTGCGGGGTGCCCTTCGCCCGGCCGAAATCAAAACATTGGCGAGTTTCGATTGGGATGCCCTTTGGGTAGAAGGGTGTTTTGTATTTCATATGTGGGGCGGCCTTGCCATCCGTGAGGCAAGACTTCGGATGGCCCCACGAATGAAGGCCATCGTCTGATTCAGAAATTTTCGCGCAATACAAGCAGCCACCACTCAGGCTCATCGCCAAATCGACTCCGAGAATCTTCTCCCGAAAAGATGACTTTGACAGTCTTGCAAAACAATCCCGTCTGAAACGGCGTCCGTCGCATGAGTCCAATTGTTCGGGCTGTTCTGATTCGGTGAGGCGGCTTAGAACTCATCCAAGAACAAAGCCGTGTTGGTCAGCGCGGATCGCTCAAGCATCCGATACCGCTCGAAACACACAAACCGGACACTATTGCGTTCCGGCTGATTCCAGATAACCGCCGATCCCCCGCTGATATGAATGTCGTCCACTTCATCACGAGACTCATCATTGGCGGAGCCCAGGAAAATACGTTGCTGACCGTCGAAGACCAGCATCGCAACTATGGCGACAAAATGACGTTGATCACCGGCCCGGGCCTGGGACCAGAAGGAAGTTTGGAAGAACGTGCCCGGCGCGGTGGTTTCGACTTTCGTGTGCTGCCCGAATTGCATCGTGCCATCCGCCCATGGCAGGACTGGCGAGCCTATCGCGCGCTGATCGCTATGCTCCGCGAAATAAAGCCGGACATCGTCCACACCCACAGCTCGAAGGCCGGCATCCTCGGCCGAGCAGCCGCCGCCAAGCTCGGCATTCCGGCAGTTCACACGATTCACGGAGCGTCATTTCATTTCGGCCAAAATCCAATCGCGTACGAGTTGTATCGCCTCGCTGAGAAATGGGCGGCTCGTCGCTGCGCGAAGTTCATCAGCGTGTGCGACGCGATGACCGAACAATACGTCGCAGCCGGAGTCGCTCCTCGCGAGAATTTCGTGACGATCTACAGCGGCATGGAGGTCGAACCGTTCCTCTCGCCACCGCGACCACGCGAAGTTGTCCGCCAAGAACTCGGCCTCCAGCCAAATGACGTCGTGATCGGCAAGATCGGTCGGCTGTTTCCACTGAAAGGGCAAGAATACGTCATCGCCGCAGCACCAGCGGTTGTCGCTCAAAACCCTAACGCGAAATTTCTCTTCGTTGGTGACGGCATCTTGCGCGGTGAATTCGAGAAATACATCGCGGACCTCAGCCTGACGCCACACTTCGTTTTCACCGGGCTCGTTCCGCCAGACCGTGTGCCCGAATTGATCCACGCCATGGATATCGTGGTGCATACAAGCTTATGGGAGGGGCTCGCTCGCGTGTTGCCGCAAGGTTTGATCGCAGGCAAGCCGGTCATCAGCTACGACGTGGACGGCGCAAGGGAAGTCATCCTCTCCGGAGAAACCGGCTATCTCCTGCCGCCGCAGTCCGTCGATGAGCTTTCACAAGCAATCAATATCCTGGTCTCAGACCCCGCCCTGCGCAAGGCATTTGGACAAGCCGGCCGCGAGCGTTTCACGGAACAATTCCGCCACCAAACAATGACTCGACGAATCCGAGAGGTTTACGCGGAACTAATCGGCGGCCGCTCTTAACGCCCGCGCTTCATGAGCCGCTGCCGTGCTTCGCGCACGATCTTCTCTGCTTGATCTGCCGAGTCGGCCATCGCGGTAAGGTGCCCCATCTTTCGACCCGGCCGAGCTGACGCTTTCCCATACAAATGCAATTTAACTTCCGAAAGTTTCAAAGCCTCTGCCCAGTTCGGCTCACCATTCTCCCAAACATCGCCAAGCAAATTCGCCATCGCCGCAGGCCGCAATAACTCCGTCGATCCCAACGGAAGCCCACAAATCGCCCGAACTTGCTGCTCAAACTGACTGGTGACATTGGCATCAAACGTGAGATGCCCCGAATTATGAGGCCGTGGAGCTAACTCGTTGATGAGCAGCCGGTCATCGTGCGTCAGAAACATCTCAACGCACAACACCCCCACCACATCGAGAGCCTCCAAAACTCCCCGAGCAATTTCTTCCGCTTCGGCTGCAATCCTCGGCGAAATGCGAGCAGGAGAGACTGTGACATCCAAAATGTGATTCGAATGCGAATTCTCCAACACGCCAAAATGAGCGAACACTCCATCCAAACCTCTCGCCGCGACGACCGACACCTCCAACCGAAAGTCTACAAATCCCTCCAGAATCGCCTCGCTGCTACCTAACTTCTGCCACGCCGAAGCCACTTCACTCGCCGAATTAATTTTTATTTGCCCCTTGCCGTCATAACCCCATCCCGCCGTTTTCAAAACGGCAGGACAGCCAAGCTCCCGGATCGCAACTTCCAACTCCTCCGCCGACCGAATCGCCCGAAACGGAGTCACCGGAAAACCGCGCTCACTGAGATAGCCCTTCTCTCGCAACCGATGTTGCGTGATATGCAGAACTTGCCCAGCAGGACGAACTGGAGCAAACTGAGAAACTACCGCCGTTGTCTCCGATGGAACATTTTCAAACTCAAATGTCACCACCGAAACTTGCCGAGCGAAATTCGCGACCGCATCTTGATCGCCATAATCGGCGGTGACTTCCACATCCGCTACTTGCCCCGTTGGCGAATCGGTCTCGGGGGACAGCGTGTGAACTCGATAACCCATTCGCCGCGCCGAGATCGCAAACATCCGACCAAGCTGCCCACTTCCTAACACACCAAGCGTCGCGCCGGGCAGAATGTGTTCGCTTCTTCCCTGAATCACGGCAGAGTCTCCTGAAGCACTCTCTCAGTTTGCTCATTGTGAAACACTCGCAGTTTCTCACGCAAATCTGGCCGTGTCGTTGCCAGAATGCGAACTGCTAACAATCCCGCATTGATCGCGCCCGCTCTCCCAATCGCCATCGTCCCGACTGGAACCCCGCCTGGCATTTGCACGATCGACAACAAGGAGTCCATTCCCTGCAACGCCTGGCTCTGAACCGGGACACCAATGACTGGCAACAACGTATGCGCAGCCACCATTCCCGGCAAATGAGCCGCTCCCCCTGCCCCAGCAATGATGACCTGAATTCCCCTTTGCTCTGCAGTCCTCGCGTAATCAGCCATTAACTCTGGTGTGCGATGCGCAGAAACCACTCGACACTCATGTGCAACGCCAAATTGAGTGAGCACATTATCCGCATGACGAACAGTCTCCCAATCGGACTTACTCCCCATCACGACACCGACAACTGGAGAAACATCAACTTTCGGCATCGGCAAGACCTCCAGACCGTGTTAGTCGCGAACATTTCAAATCACCTCAAGTTCATCACGTCCAATCCACCAGCAAAAACAAAAAAAGACCCTCCCGAAGGAGAGCCTTAAAGAGACCCCGGCGATAACCTACTTTCACACCTTTCGGCACTATCATCGGCCCTGGCGGCTTAACTGTCGTGTTCGGAATGGGAACGAGTGTTTCCCGACCAGGTAAAGTCACCGGAGAAAATCTTAGACGCCGGTTTCCCAGCAATCTAAGATGGTGGTTGTGAATCTGCACTACTCAATTTCGCAAAAAACCAAGGACAAAAATGGCCAAGCGTTCGTCCATTAGTACCGGTTAGCTAAGACGCTTACACGCCTTACACGTCCGGCCTATCAACCTGATCGTCTTTCAGGGGACTTCAGACCTTGCGGTCAACGAGACCTTATCTTGGGAGCGGCTTCGCGCTTAGATGCTTTCAGCGCTTATCCGTACCGCACGTTGGCTACCCTGCCGTGCCACTAGCGTGACAACAGGAACACCAGAGGTGCGTCCCTCCAAATCCTCTCGTACTAAAGAGAAAACCCCTCAAGTCTCGTACGCCCACAGTAGATAGGGACCGACCTGTCTCACGACGGTCTGAACCCAGCTCACGTACCACTTTAATCGGCGAACAGCCGAACCCTTGGGAGCTTCTTCACCCCCAGGATGTGATGAGCCGACATCGAGGTGCCAAACCCCCTCGCCGCTATGGACGCTCGGAGGGGATCAGCCTGTTATCCCCAGAGTACCTTTTATCTGTTGAGCGACGGCCCTTCCACTCGGAACCGCCGGATCACTAAGCCCGACTTTCGTCTCTGCTCGAC
>JBJXEX010000413.1:0-18157 GCA_046156195.1 Planctomycetaceae bacterium
CTTCGACTTCCCCACTTCCCAGGTCATCATCGGCGATTTCTGAAATTCGCACACCCGACCCCGCGTTCTCCCCGTGTTCTTCGCCAAAAGAATTTCAAGGTTTGTAATCCAGAGAGATGTCCCCATGAGAGTAACTCCAGATCGTTTTCCAACGCGGTTCGTCGTGTGGCTGAGCATCGTCGCATTGGCCATTTGGTCGCGTCTGGCCTGGGGCGATGATCCCCGTGCAGAGCGACTCGGCCTGGATCTCAAAGTCCAAGGCGAATACCTCGTCCAAGGCGAATACGTCGGCGAAGTCACCCAATCAGCCGGCAAGAAAAAGCTCGGCGTACAGGTCATCTCGCTCGGCAAAGGACAGTTTCATGCGGTGTGGCGAAACGGCGGGCTGCCGGGTGACGGTTGGGACAAGCACGAATCGGCTCCGCGTGAGGGAGACATCGTCGCAGGCATCACCACGTTCAAGGCGGATGAGCAGACCGCAACGATCAAAGACGGTGTGATGGCGATTACGACGGGTGAGAAAGTCATTGGCGAACTGAAGCGGATCGTTCGCAAGAGCCCTACGCTCGGAGCCAAGCCGCCGAAGGGCGCGGCCGTGCTGTTCGATGGAAAAAACGCCGACCAATTTGAGAACGGCCGCGTGACGAAGGACGAACTCCTGATGCAAGGCGCGACCAGCAAGTTCAAACATCAGAGCGGCACGCTGCACATCGAGTTTCAGATTCCCTATGGCCCGCTCGTGCCGAGCCGCAGCAACAGCGGGTGTTATCTGCAAAGCCGGTATGAAGTGCAGATGCTCGATTCCTTCGGGCTGAAGCCTCACAACCACGAGTGCGGCGGCATCCCCTCGATCAAGGAACCGGACCTCAACATGTCCTTCCCGCCGCTGTCGTGGCAAACCTACGACGTCGATTTCACGGCCGCTCAATTCGCCAACGTCCAGAAGACGAAGAACGCTCGCATGACCGTGCGGCACAACGGAGTCGTCATCCACGACAACGTGGAACTGCCGCACGCCACCACCTCCTCGCCCCTGCCCGAAGGCCCCGAACCCGGCCCGATCAACCTGCAAGACCATCAAGCCGAAGTCCGCTATCGCAATGTTTGGTTTGTGGAGAAGGAAACGACGTTGAACTAACGGTCAAATCGTCGTTAAAAGGCAGACGTCCTACGTCTTAGATGCCCGCTTCGATGTTGCCAAATACGGAGAGACGACATGGCCCTGTTGACCGTCGAATTGCCAAAGCCTGTTCTGGACTCCTTGAAGCGAAAGGCTCGTGCGGGCCGACGGGGAGTTGCGGACCAGCTTGTCGAAACGCTGACGACCGCCCTGGATCAGAAATTGACAACACCATGCGAGTTTGAAGCCAGTCTGGACGGTATGCAGTTTCTGACGGACCAAGAATTGGTCAAGGCGACCAAACCGACGGCCGCTCGAAAGATCGCGCGCGAGCTATCAACTCTTCGCGACATCGGCCGCGCTCGTCGACTGACCAAGGAAGAGCGTCACCGGCAACAGGTGTTGTTGGACTCATTGGATAGTTTCAATCTCGTCCGCGCGCAATCCTTGGTGTTGCTCCAGCAGCGTGGTCGTGACGTCAGCGATTTGTTGCGAGTATGAGCGGTCTCTATGTTTCCAAAGCGTTGCGGCGAAAGGTGGCAGTCCAAGCACGCCACCGGTGTGGCTACTGCTTGACTGCGGAAGCACTGACTGGCATTCCCTGCGATGTCGATCACATCAATCCCGTCTCGGTAGGTGGTCAATCCGAGGAAGACAATTTGTGGCTGGTTTGCAGTCCTTGCAATCATCGGAAATCAGATCGTACTTCGGCGAACGATCCTCTGACTGGAAAATCTGTGCGACTCTTCAACCCGCGACAAGACGATTGGGCGGACCATTTTGTCTGGGCCGCCGATGGATTGCTGATGGTGGGAACGACGGCCATTGGACGAGCCACGGTCGCGGCATTGCAACTCAACCGCGAGATGCTGATGAATGCCCGCCGCCGATGGATTCAAGGTGGTTGGCATCCGCCGAAAAACTGAGGCGCGCTCAATTGACCTTTTCATGCCCGACGTGTTTCAAGACATCGCGATTCACATTCAGGCCAAGCGGCCAGAAGACGAAGAACGCTCGCATGACCGTGCGGCACAACGGAGTCGTCGTCCACGACAACGTCGAACTCCCGCACGCCACCACCTCCTCGCCCCTGCCCGAAGGCCCCGAACCCGGCCCGATCAACCTGCAAGACCATCAAGCCGAAGTGCGCTATCGCAATGTTTGGTTTGCCGAGAAGGAATAGCTGCCTCGGTAATTCTGGCTGGATAGGGTTCCCAACTGGCAATAACTCAACGGTCGCTCGGAGACAATCACATGAATGCTTGGCCGTTTGCGGACCCTGAAAACGTCGTCACAGTGACCGTCCAACAAATCATCGATGGCGCTCAACCTATTCTGTTGGTATCGCACAGTGACGACGACGGTACATGGATGTTCCTGACCGGCAATCCCATGTCGATGTCGGATGCGCTGTTGGTTTCCCTGTACAGCGTTTATCAGCTTGACCAATCCATCGCAGAACTGGCTGACCTTCCATGTGGATGGGAAGCATGGCGGAAAGCGATCGGAGATCCTTGGCAGCGTAGACTTGAGGAATAAGCCCCGAATCTCATTGAGGAGTAGTCGCGTGCAATTTCGCTTGACTCGTCGCCATTTCTTGAAGGAAAGCCTCGTCGGTGCAACTGCTGTCGCCCCGCTATTCATCCCGCGCAGCGCTCTGGCCCAACCCGATCGGCCGGCCGCCAATGATCGTGTTGGCGTGGCGTTGATTGACTGCGGGCGGCGGGGGCAGAGCTACATTGATCCTGGGTTGCCTCCGCGGACTCAGATTGTGGCGGCGTGCGATGTGCATCGGGGGCGAGCGGAACTGGCGGCTCGGAAGGTCAACATCACGGACAAGGACGTGGTGCAGGACTATCGGCGAGTGCTCGATCGCAAGGATGTCGAGGCGGTGATGATCGCGACACCGGAGCATTGGCATGCGCTGATCGCGATTGCGGCGTGTCAGGCGGGGAAGCATGTGTATGTCGAGAAGCCGATGACGCTGTGCGTGGTCGAGGGTCGGCGGATGGTCGAGGCGGCTCGCAAGTATCGCCGCATCGTGCAAGTCGGCAGTCAACAGCGTTCGACGATCCCGAATCGCGACGGCTGTGCGTTCATTCGCGGCGGCGGCATCGGGCACGTCCAGCAGGTCATCGCGGCGAATCTCAACAGTCCGTGGATCGTTGATCTGCCCGCGGAACCGATCCCTGCGGAACTCGATTGGGAGATGTGGTGTGGGCCGTCGCCGCTGCGGCCGTATCACTCGAATCTGTTCGAGTGCGAAGGGAAGCCCGGCTGGATGGAGAGCCGCGACTTCAGCACCGGCAACATGGGGAACTGGGGCGGCCATGCGTTCGATCAAGTGCAATGGGCGCTCGGCATGGATGGGACCGGTCCGGTCAAAGTGCTGGTCGATGGCCCGCCGCTCGACCCGCCGCGCTACACCGCCCCCGAATCGCGCGAGCGTGGCTGGCAACTCTGCCGCCGACCGTCGCTCGCGTTTGAGTACGCCAACGGCACACGCCTGGAACTGAGCACCGGCTCGATCAGCGGAGCGATCTTCCTGGGCGAAAAAGGGAAAGTCGAAATCCGCCGAGGCAGCGTGCATTCCAATCCGCAGGAACTGATCGAGAACGTGCAGCTCCCCGACGGCCCGTCGTACACCGTCGCCCACATCAACAACTGGTTCGACAGCATCGAGTCCGGCCAACTCCCCGTCGCCGACGTCGAGTGCGGCCATCGCACCGCGACGATCTTTCATCTGGGCAACATCGGTCGGCAACTCGGCCGCAACCTGCGCTGGGATCCCGTGGCCGAACGGTTCGTCGACGATGACGAAGCCAATCGACTCCTCGACCGTCCGCGCCGCAACGGTTTTGAATTGCCGGAGAAGGTGTGAGCTTTGGAATCGTTCTGAGTTCGGCATATTTACGATGTGCGGCGTTTGGCGTATCGTCCCCCCGCCCACGAAACCCCTCTTAAGCGGAGCGTTTTGAATGCAGTTCACACCGGTGCAAACACTGTCGAGCGTGACGACAGCGGTCATGGAGCAGCCTTTAGAGCCGGGGGATAGTCGTTACTCGCCATTGGAAGTCGGACTGAACATCAGCGCGTTGAGGCAACTGCGAGTTCGCTTCGAGCAGGCCCTCGGTTGGACCAGTCCGACGCAGTTCGTGCGTGTAGCTTTCACCGGTCACAAAGGATGCGGCAAGACGACGGAACTGTTTCGTCTGGAGCATGAGTTGGCCCCGCAGTTTCTCTGTTTGCATTTGCCGCTCGACGCCAGTCTTCGTTCGGATTTGAGTTACCCGGAGCTGTTTCTCTGGCTGGTTGACGCTCTGGCCGAGCATGTTCAGTCCGAACTCAAACTGCCCCTCGATCCCAAGACTGTGGGCGGAGTGGTGAAGTGGTTTGCGGAGATGACTCAGGAAGTCGACGAAACCATCAAGAAAGAAGTCTCATTGGAAACCGAAGCGGGGGGAGGCGCGGATTCCTCCTGGTTTGGTCTCCGAGCGAAATTGATGGCGACTCTGAAATCCATGATTCGCGGGAGCCATGAAGCACGCACGAAAATACGTCTGAAGTTGCAGCACTACTCCACGGACTTGTTGGACCGCGTCAATGTGCTGTTGCAGCACGTCAATGAGGTGATTCAAAAAGCCGATCCGCACCAAGTCCGGGTTCAGAGACGGCGTCTGCTCTTGGTTTTTGATGATCTCGACAAATTAGCGCCGGACACGGCCGAAATCCTTTTCTTCCGTCATGGCGAGATTCTCAAGGGGCTGAACGCCGATCTGATTTTCACCGTTCCGGTGGCCATTGCACTAATTGGTACGACGTGCATCCCGTCGTGCGTGACATCCCGGCGTTTCAAGAGGCCCTGACGCATGACCAAGCGGAAGTCGAATCCGGTTCCTAGTGGACGTCGTTCAAAGCCAGCCGCTCTGGACTCCACCTCCGAGTCACAAGCCTCGCACGCAGCGAGCGGCCTGAACGCCGATTGTGAGTTTCAACTGCGAAAGCTGACTCAGTTTCTCATTCACGGTCGGATGTTTCGGCTGGGACTGGCGACCTCCGAGCCAGTCTCGTTGCAGCCGCTACTGCTCGAAAAAGTTCGGCACAGCTTGCACGAGTCCTCGGTCCTTCTGATCGAGTTGAATCTCGAAGAACTCCCGGACGACATGCCGTTGCTCGTCTGGATTCAAACGCGAGTTCGCGAGCAAATTGTCCCCTCCGGCATGAACCCGGTGGTCTTTCTTGTTGGAGTCTCCAGTTACTTGGCATCCAGCGTCGCGGTCCCGCAGCGTGCGACGTTTCTCAAGGACATCAATTTTCAGCGCGACAATTTTCCGAAGTATTGTCCACATCCGCTCGTCTTTTGGTTCGATGGCCCGACCGCGACGAGGTTTGGTAGAGAGGCTCCCGATCTCTGGAGTTGGCGCAACGGCGAGTTTCACTTCACCGGCTCCGCGCCGCAGCCCGATTCCAGTGCCAAGAGCATCACGCTGCTGCACCTCTCCGACATGCAGTTCGGCCGCAACCATCGCTTCGGCCGGTTGGAGCTGCCGGGAGCCGATGCCGACTTCGATACGTTGCTTCAACGATTGACCGATGACTTGGCGAGCTTGCGGGACAGCGAGCATCAATTGAAGCCGGACCTGCTGGTGGTCTCCGGCGATCTGGCCGAGTGGGGCAGGAAGAAAGAGTTCGATGACGCGGGCGTGTTCCTCGAACGGCTGACCGAGTTTCTCGGCCTGTCGCGGCGGCGCGTGGTGATCGTGCCGGGCAATCACGACATCAATCGCAAGAAGTGCGAAGCCTATTTCCTCAACTGCGACGCCGAGGAAGGGCAACCGCAGCCTCCCTTCTGGCCCAAGTGGGATTTCTTCGTCGAGCTGTTTCAGCGGTTCTATCGCGACGTCGCCCAACAGCCGAACGTCGCCGAGATCAGCTTCGTGCCGAATCAGCCCTGGTCGCTGTTCGAGATGCCCGACTTGAAGCTGGTGGTCGCGGGATTGAACTCGACGATGTCTGAGCTGCACTTGTCACCGAAGCTCGACGACGGCGAGCCGAATGAAGCATTTCAAAAACTGAAGGAGAAGCTCGCGAAGGATTTCGACCTGTCGAAATTCGGCCACTTCGGCCGCGTCGGCGAAGCTCAACTGCGCTGGTTCGCCGAGCGGCTGAAGGACTACGAGCAGCGCGGCTGGTTGCGGATCGGCGTCGTGCATCACAACGTCATTCGCGGAGCGGCCAACGACGACGAAAACCTCGTCGATGCCGACGACCTCCGCCGAGAACTCGGCCCGCATCTGAATTTGTTGCTGCACGGCCACACGCACGAAACCCGGCAGGACCAGCTTCTCAGTCTCCCGATCTTTTCGACCGGCAGCACCGCGCTGACTTCAGTCGCTCGCCCGGAGGAAACGCCGAACCAATATCAGTTCTTGCGGCTGAGCGCTGGCAAGATCGAGCGATGGACTCGCTGCTTCGATCCGCGACAGAAACGCTGGATCGGCGACACACGCTCGTCGCAGTTCGGCAACGACTGGATCACGTCGCACCCGGTCGAGTTTGATGCGGCGGGTGTCACGTTGCTGTCACCGAAGAAGGCTCAAAAACCGAAGTCGCCGAAGCCGTCCATTCAAGAGTTTGATCTTGATGACGATCCCGATCCGCTTGAACGGCTCGACGGATTTGATTCGCTTGGACGCCCTCTCCATCGGGACCGGCACACGAATCCGTTCCTGTTGCAAGTCGAGGCGGTTTGCAAGCTGCGATGCGGCGATAAGGCTTCGATTTCTCGCCAGTCAATCGAACGAAAGATCACTGTTGAATCGGAGGTCGAAGACCAACCAGAAACCATTAACGTCAGATTAGGTCTCGACTACCTGTTGGTCACAGAAGCGGAAGGACCGGTGATTCAGCAGTATCCGATCGGAATTTTTTCTCTACCGGTGACGCGTTCCGCATTGGAGTTCTTTCTCGAACGCGTCCATCGCCCATTTCGCGCCAGCAATCCGCGCGTGCGCTCAAAATTAGTCTACGCTGGTGAGCGGATATCGACGGACTTGATTGAATTCGCAGTTCGGAACGGTGTCGAGCTGCTGAGCTTCACCGAGTATCAGCGGATCATCGACTTCACCGGGTACGAGCGGCGGCTCGTTGAGCAGTTGAAGCTTGATCCGAATTATCCGCCGGAGCTGTATGTGCCGCAGTCGGCGCATTACGAAATCGGCGTTGATCGAGGGACGGTGAGTAACGCGGTCGAGAAGGTGTTGGAGTGGCTCGACGAACCGGCCAGTCGGTTTGTGCTCGTGTTGGCGGACTTCGGGACGGGGAAGTCGTTCTTGCAGCGGCAGCTTGCGTTGAGCATTGCTCAGACTCGGCCCCATTTGGTGCCGCTGTTCATTGAGTTGAAATCGCACGAGAGGGCACACACAGTCGGCAAGATCGTCATGGCGCACCTTGAGCAGGAAAGGCTGCGGAATCTGGACGCGCTACCGTACATGATCCAGCAAGGGCAGATCGTGTTGCTGTTTGACGGCTTCGACGAACTCGCGTTGCGGACGACCTACGACCGGGCGATCGAGCACTTCGAGCGGCTGCTGCAAGCGGTCGAGGGGAACGCGAAGTTGGTCCTCACCAGCCGGCGGCAGTTCTTTGAAACCGACGAACAAATCCTGCGCGCGGCGAGCCAGCGGGACGACGGGCCGGCTTCGATCGGCTTTCGTATGCAGCGCAAGGACGCCTTCAAGAGTGCCGCGCGGTTGCCGGGGTTTCGGCTGCTCGATTTGCTGGGCTTCGACCGTACGAACGTGCGGACCTATCTGCGGAATCGTCTGCGGGACGATGCGGCCGCCGAGCGGCGGTTCCAGTTGATTGAGCGGATCGAGGATTTGCTCGGCTTGTCGAGCACTCCGCGAATGCTGAGCTTCATCGTCGATTTGGACGAAGCCAAGCTCGAAGAGGCGGAACGTCGCGACGGTCGCATCACCTCGGCCGAGCTGTATCGTCTGCTGATCGAACGCTGGCTGTCGTTCGAGGTGGAGCGGCATCAACCTCCCGGAGCCGTCAAGACCTTGGAGAAGGATGACCGCTTCCAAGCGCTGACGAGGCTGGCCATCAATTTGTGGGAGCGGAATGAAACCACGCTGCGGGTGCAAGACCTCGAACAACACGTCGCCTCGTCGATGCAGCGGCTGTCGGAACTGCGAATCGACTCGAAAGAAGCGACGCACATCGTCGGCTCCGGAACGTTGTTGACGCGCGACGCGGACGGCAATTTTTCGTTCGCGCATCAATCGTTCCTGGAATGGTTCGTCGCCCATCATGCGGCCGAGGAACTCAAACGTCAGCAGTCCCCCCGAGCGCTAGCCGTGCGGGATCTCTCCCCATTGATGACGGACTTCTTCACCGACTTAGCGGGATTCGACGCCGATCCAGAGCGTCCCGCGGTGACCTGGGCGCGGCAGGTCGCAACGCAACCGGAAGCGTCGGATGTGAAGGACCGGCAACGCGCGAATGCACTGGCCGTGTTGTCGCGATTGGGCATTTCCGTGCGACAACGCGTTTCGATGGCGGGACAGAATCTGCAAGGTCAGGACTACTCGGCGCAGTCGTTGATCGGCGCGGATTTCCGCGACGCGAACTTGTCCAGGGCGCGGTTCATCGGCGCGGACCTGACCGATGCGGATTTCACCGACGCGAATTTGACCCAAGCCGACTTTACGGAGGCGGTGCTCGTCAACGCGAAGTTGAGCACGCGCGCCCGTCGGGCGTTGTTCCACGGCGCGAACATCACGAATGCCACGCTCGTTGTGACGGCGACGTTTTCGACACAAAAAAGCGGCGAAGTTCTTGGCGAACGGGGCGGCGTCAGCCCCCCGGTGATCACGTTGTCCGCGGAATACCGGGGGGCTGACGCCGCCCCGTTCGCCTGCGCGTCGATTGTTGCACCGCCGCGGCGCGACTGGCGGTATGCGCGGATGGTGGGTGCGAAAGGTGAGATCGGCGCGTGGCCTGGGATCGACCTGTTTGGTGCGGCTCTGCCGAGCGCGCAGGGAATTCATCCGAGAGTGCGCGGGCCAGCGTCGGCCGTCAATGCGGTGGCCTTCAGCCCGGATGGCGAACTGCTGGCGAGCGGGCACGACGACGGATCGATTCGGCTGTGGGACGCGGCCACGGGCCGCGAACTCCAACAACTCACCGGACACCAAGACTATGTCAGGAGCGTGTCGTTCAGCCCGGACGGCGCGCGGCTCGCCAGCGGCAGCGATGACGGGACGATTCGATTGTGGGAGGTGGCGACCGGGCGGCATCTCGCGACGTTGATCAGCACGGCCGAAGGTTGGGCCGCCTTCACCGCCGATGGCCGGCGCTACAAGCTGGGTGGCAATCCCGCCGGGAGCTTTTGGTATCTCGTCGGACTCTGCCGCTACGAACCGGGCGAACTCGATCCGTTCCTTCCGTCCAACACCCTCGAACGCATCGGACTTGATAAACCACTCTTGGCACTGACCGATCCGGCGAGCGGGTCGATGAGCGATGAGGCGAGCGATGAGGGGTCGGGTGTGCGAATTTCAGAAATCGCCGCTGGAAGCGTGGGAAGTGGCGACATCGAGAACGGCGATTTCTGAAATTCGCACACCCGACCCCAGTTCTCCCGACCCCAGTTGTCCGCATTCCTTTGACCAGATTCCTTTGATCGCAATCCTGCGACACAGGTTCGCCCCAGGAATCAAAGGAATCTGGTCAGAGGAATGAAGACAAACTGAGAAATAATTGCCGTTCGCTTTCGTCGCACGCGAGCCGCGTGCGCCACATTCTGCCGAGGTCGCTCCGAGAATCTTGCCCGTGTCGGCGGCCTGCACAAAGGCGATCACCGTTCCGGTCTTCACGTCTTGTCTCTGCAACGACAACTGGCCCTGGAACGGTGACTTCAACTCGATCGTCCGAAAGTCTCGGACGACATTGATGTGCCGCAGCTTGCGGCCGTCATTCTCGCCACGGTTGGGGTTCGATGTGGCTTCGGCCTGAGTCCACGCGACACTCAACACCGCGTCGGCGGGAGCATTCTGGAGCTGGTACTCGACGGCGATGTTCTTGCCGTCCGCGAACGCTTTGATCGCCATCGTCGTCGTCACTTTGTGAGACAACGAAGTCTCGATCGACTTCACCGCCAGCTTTTGGTTGGAACCGACAAACTCCTCCGCGCCGTTGACGACCATCTGCGGCGTGTAGATGCGCTGGAGATCGAAGCTCTGCGCGTACTCCTGCTGCCGCCGCGTAAACGCGGGTTGAGAAAACGGATCTTTCCAACCCAACCGATTCCAATAATCAACATGGAACGAGAGGCAATAGACCTCGAGGCCGGACTTCTTGGCTTCGGCGTCCAGCTTCGCCAGCAGGGCATCGGCGGGCGGACAACTGGAGCAACCTTCGGACGTGAACAATTCGACCACGGCAAATCCCTGGCCGTCGGCCGCTGCCGCGCTGTGGACACATCCCGCGAGACAGAACAGCAAGACAGTCAGGCTCCAACGATTTGACAGCATCATGGTTCTCCTGCCGTGAAGACTTTGGTTTACTCGGCATCCCGTTTGATGAGGTCCGGGCCTGATCCGAGGATTTTCTCGTAAGTCCCCGTCTTGGATTTCTGGTACTTGGTGAAGCCCAGACGTTCCAGATTTTTGTTGCTGGTATCTCCCGTGATCTTTCCACCGGAGTACTGCTTCTTGACGCTCGGCGCGGACATGATGCGGCGGACCTTTTGACTGGTCTCCGGATGCTTCTTCAGCGGTGGGTCGCTGATTCGTTGCAGCACCTCAAAGGTCTCACCCTCAGAACCGTCGTCATTAAGGATCACATACTCGTATAAGGGCATTGCGGACTCCTCCTCCTCTTTTTCGGTTCTTCAGAGTTTTGTTGTTGCGGCGACGGCGGCATTGTGACGTGAGTCTCGGAAAAGTCGCAGACGAACTCGACACGTCCAAAGGATTTCCTCAGAATCCGCCCCGCTTCACGCTTGGAGAATTGCTCGCCAAGCACCTTTTGAAATTCCCAAAGTCCGCTGAATCCGGGGCATCATTTCATGTCAGACACTCACAGCCACGAACCTGCCGCTGCTGCCGAAGAACTCTTTGACAAGACGGAACTTGCCGGATTCGTGACCGACGATCAAGCGGCCGGGCGAACCATCTGCAAGATGCTCTCGATCCTGTTTATCTACACTCTGATTGCCATGTCGATTGTTGCCCTCTGGACCTACTACGCGACGTTGAGTTCGTAGCCCTCCGCCGTGGCGGACCAGAACACGGGCCGCCCGCACTTCGGTCAGTAACCCGAACCGAGGGCGAGCGGTCACGGCACGGATGCGACTAATCCCGGATTGCGAACTCCGTGAAGCGCTCGTCGTCGCGCTTTGAAGTTGCGCGATTTGAATCAAAGGAATCTGGTCAAAGGAATGAAACGAAAGAATTCGGGACTTTGTCGTGGCGTCGTGGTCGAATTTGTCCGAAAGAGCGCAACTTCAAGACTCATGCTTCGGGTTATTTGTTTGTCGTTCGCCTAACGAGCCGAGCGCACAATCAACCGCACTGGTCGTGAGGCTTGATTGCCCTCTTGCTGAGAGATGCCGTAGATCAAGCGGCTCGATTCCGGCACCCAGCTTGAGGCGGTGAGAAAAATTTGCCGCTCGGTTTCCCCCTGGCGGATCATCACGCCGCTCAGCCCGATGTTATCCACGATGACTCCGTGCGGCAGATTGTCGATGTCGAAACGCTGCTCGTTTTTGAAATCGTTGAACCGCTCGATCCGCAGCATCGCGGTGATGGTCGTGCCGGGCGCGATGATGAGTTCTGGGATCTCGTCTGATTTCGGCGGTGTGTCGGTGGGGGGGGCGGTCGAGCTGTCTGCCACCTTGAGCGGCTGACGATCGGGCGAAAGATTGACGAGAAACTTCGGCTTGTCCGCCAGTTTGATTTCACCAAGCGTCCCGGCTTCTTTGGTGACCAATTGACCGTGGATCGTGGCGGTGGCAGTGATTTTGACGTTCGCCCAAGCTTCCTTCGGTGGAGCTTTCTCTTTTGCCTCCAGCGATGTGCTCAATACGGCGCGCGCTTGCAGGTGGCCCGCTTGAACGACCGTCGGAGTGGAAATCGCAAAGCCTTCCGGGAGGCCCGTGACCTCGAAGCGGACGTCACCGTCGAACCCCTCCGCACGATCAATTTGGAAAGTGACTCGCGTGCCGCTACTCGCGGCGACGGTCGCGTCTTTGCCTCCGGCCAGCGACGGAGTGAAGGTCGGCAACGGCGGTCGCACGGTCAGTGAGTACTCGTGCTTGTCGCCGCCGAAGCCGCGTGTGTCGGTGACTTTGACGAGGTAGGTGCCATCGGCCGGAGCGGTAAAAGTCAGGCGGCTATCGTTGCCGAGTTTGCGTTCGCCGTCGTCATCGTTTTCGTAGTTGAGCGGGAAGACCGGCAGTCCATTGTCGATCAGCTTGGTGCCGACAGGATACGGTTCGACGATGTAGCAAACCTCGTCGAGCGCATGGATCGTCGCGCTGGTATCGAAGTATCCGATCCGCTTGCCGCCGTTGGCATACATCTGCATGCCGGAGTCCGGGCCTTGCGGCATCCGAAAGGTCTTGAGCACCTCGCCACCGATGTAGAGGAATTGGTTCAGCTCCATCTCTTCCCAGTTCTTCAAGCGGATGTCGGGGCCGTTGGAGTCGATGGGACGGAACTCGTTGTACGTCTCTCGCACCGCTTGCAACACGAGCCGCTGCACCGGCCGGCCATCGGATGTGAGCACTTCGATCTTCGTGTCAGCCGGCGAGCCTTTGCGGGCCGCGTTCGTTTCGAGCAGCCAGACTTGTCCCGCTTTGGCCTCGAAGCGGAAGAAGTCGCGATCACCCGCCGCCGCAAATTTGCCACTGACTGTCGCTGGCAGCGAGATCGGCTGAGCCTGAGCGATCATGTCGTTCGGCTCAGCCTCAGCAACGGTCTGCATCGAAGCTGGGAGGTTCGATGGTGGCGGCACGGGATCGCCCGTCAGCGGCGTCGAGACGACCAGTCCCGCACCAGCGTTTGCAATCGCGTAGGACTGCATCGAGCCGTCCAATCGGCCAACCAACAACGTCGAACTGTCCGGCGAGATCGTCAGCGCCTGCGGCCAATCGGGCTGAGTCTCCAACACTTTGAGCTGCGTGAACGACTGCGTCTCCCACAACTTGATGCGGCGATCCTCGGCCGATGAGACGAGCATTTTGCCATCTGGTGAGAAGACCAGTCTGAGAATGCCCCCCTCGTGCGCGTACCGCGAAAACGCAATCGGGTTCGTCCCTTCTTTGCCACCCGCCGTGATGTCCCAAACGCGAATCCGTTTATCGACGCCGCCCGCCACGATCCGCTTGCCGTCGAGACTGAACGCAACCGCGTATTGCTCCTTCTCCGGTTGATTGAGCGTATCGAGCCGCTCGCCCGTTGCGACGTTCCACAACTTCACCGTTCGGTCGCCCGACGCACTCGCCAGAATTTGGCCATTCGGATGAAACGCGACGTCGTACACCGCATCGTTGTGACCGTGCAGAGTCCGCACCTCCGCGCCGGTCTCGACGTTCCAGAGTTTGACCTTCTGGTCGTAGCTCCCCGTCGCCAGCAGCTTGCCATCGGGACTTAACTCGGCCGCATAGATGGCGTCGCGATGCCCTTGAAGCGTGCGAATCGGCGAAGCGTCCGCGACCTTGAAGAGCCGCACTTCGCCGAAGACGCCCGGCTCGCCAGCAGCCACGAAGACAAAACTCAAATCGTGAGCCATGCCAATGTCGTTGACGACGCCGCGCATCCCCGGCAACTCACGCACGAGAGTGTTCGGAGCCGGCACGCGGAAGCCGACATCACCCAGAGCAGGAATACGCAGCAACTCCGCACGCCCCTGCCGAGCGACCGCAACCGTCGCCACATCGCGCGACCAAGCCAGTGACTGAATGGGTTGCCGAACGGATCCCTTGGTCGCGATCTTCGGAGTGACGAGCAACGTCGGATCGGGAGCCTTGCCGCTCGGTCCCTTCGCCCCGGCATCGATCCATGCCTTGAGGATCGCGATCTCGTCGGCCTTCGGCCCTTCGTTCCCCTCCGGCGGCATCACCGGTTTGACCTTCTTCTCAAGGCTGAGCACCAACCGGCTGAGATCGCTCTTGCCGGGGACGATGACCGCCCCGCGCTTGCCACCATTGAGCGCCAAGTCGAACGACTCCAGGATCAGCCCGCCTTCTTTCTCATCGGCGTTGTGGCAGCCGTTGCAGTACTTCTTGAAGATCGGAGCGACCTGCGTGTTGAAGTCGGGAGCCATCGGCTTGGCGTCTTCCGCCGCGAGTGAAACGGCAGAATCAATTCCCAACCAAACAAACATCAAAAACAATGTCGTGCGCATCTGCGATTGGCTTTCGTGGAAGACGGCAATGTCGAGACAGAAACCTGAGTCGCTTACGAGGCCACAGGAACCGGTTGGTGGTGCAGCACCATCAACTTGTCGGCGGACAACGCCAATTGAGCGTACGTCCGTCCGTGATTGTCCGAGAACTCAACCTCGAAGTGATCGGCATCAAGGCATTCAACCACCGTGCCGACCTGCCCGCGGTTGAGATGACGAGCGGGAAAGTCTTCCGTGAGGGCAACAACATCGAGCAGTTCGATCGGACGATTCATGGCCGACTCCTGATTTACAAGACGTAGCAACTCGTCAAACGCGGAACGTCGTCGTCTACACGAGCCTTGTTACGATCGCGCGGGTGTTCGGGATTCAAGCAGTAATTCGCCAGCTTCTCGATTTCAACGACCGCGTTGTCACCGTTGGGAAGCATTCCAGAAACCTTTGCCGTGTCTCAATGTCGGACCATGCCAATCCGGTGGTGCATGTAGGCGAGCAGGACGGCGTCGATGTGCTCGCTGGTGCGGATCGTGCGGTAGTCGATCGTTTGCTGAGCACAGAAGCGGCGGAGTTCATCCAAGTACGAGTGCATTGCGGCGAGGTATCCGTCCCGCAGCGATCGCGGATCGCAGAGCACGTCGCCGAGTTCTTCCATTCCTTCAAACTTCGTCGTGCCAGTGAAGTTGAAGTCCAGCTCTTCGTCGTCGAGCACATGAAAGACGAGCACGTCGTGCCCGCGATGCCGCAGCAGCTTCAGTCCCTTGAACAGCCCCGGCCGAGGCACGAGCAGATCGGAGATCAACACGATCATGCCTCGGCGGCCTTGAGCTTCGGCCACATGGCGGAGCACGTTCAAGATGTCGGACTTCTGTTTCGGCTCCTCGGCTTCGAGGGCCAACAAGATATCGTTGAGATGCGTTCGTTTGCTGAGCGGCGGGACTTGTGTGCGAATCCCCTCATCGAACGCCACCAACCCGACCGAGTCCTGTTGCCTCAGCAGCAAGTGCGCCAGCGTCGCCGCCGTCGTGCAGGCGTAGTCGTACTTCGTCGCCAACCCGTGCGGCGAGCGTGATGCTCCACTACCGAACTGCATCGACTCGCTGAGATCCACGATCAGCGTCGTCCGCAGATTCGTGTCTTCCTCGTAGAGCTTCACATAAACCTTGTCGGTCTTCGACCACACCTTCCAGTCGATACGCCGCACGTCGTCACCGGGGACGTACTCGCGATGCTGCACGAACTCGACCGACTGCCCGAAATACGGACTGCGATGCCCGCCCGATAAAAACCCCTCGACGATTTGCCGCGCTTGGATTTCCAAACGAGCGACTCGCGAGATGACTTCGGGACGCAGATGCTTGTGAGTTGTCTTCACGAGTCGGTTCATCCTTCAGGGGCACTCAGTTCGTCCTAGCGGGACATTGCGATTTTGTCTCTGCGGCAAACTCCGCCAGAACTTGTTCAGGCGATCGGAAGACGATCCGGCCGTTCTCGCTCGAAACCGCTGGAAAACCAAGTTTGGCGTTTCGGATCACGGCCTCTCGTGCGGCGGATTGGCAGATTCGCTCGAATTCCGCATCGGACATTTCGAGTCGCTTCGGTTCGGTGTGTGGGATGGGTTGGATCATGAAAGTGGTCCTTGGCAAAAACGCGCCCATGTTTCTGGATTCAAGATCGTCGCGACACTCGTCTGGTTCCCCGTCGCAAGAAGCTGATATCCCGTGTCGTTGGAATTGTCCACGACTCGCCATTCATCGGCAATCGGTTGATACAAACGCAGGAAGTTGTCCCAACTCCGAACGTATCGCGACCGGATTGTCGGCTCCGGAATCGAATGGCCTCCGGTTTGAACGCGGAGTCGCACACGTTCAACGGCCAAGTCGGCGCTGCTCAGCCACGAGTAAAACAAAAAGACTTGGTAGCCTTCCTCGCGAAGTTTCTTAAGCCACGCGGCATAGGTTCGTCCCGACAACGTCGTCTCGAACGCAAAATCCTCGCCAGCGTTGGCGAACTCGTCCAACTGCCGAAGCATCAGCCGCCCAGCTTGAAACGCTTGAGTGTCCGGAGCCAGCCCATTCAAACCTTGGGCAATCGCGTCCGCATTCACGAACGCCTTCGAGTGCAGAATCTCTGACAACAACGTCTTCGAGACGGTTGTCTTCCCCGCTCCATTTGGTCCAGCGATCACGACGACTTGTGGCATGGGATACCTCCGACTGCCTGAAGGCCAGACTACAAACTTCGCTCACGCCGCGAAGATTTTTTGGAAGCGGGGGTCGCGGGAGAGTTCGCCTTCTTTGGCCGGGGTCGATTCGATCAGCTTGTCGATGACGTGGTCAGGGGTGATGCCTTCGGATTCGGCGGCGAAGTTCAGCACGATGCGGTGACGCAGGACCGGCTTGGCCATTGCGATGATGTCGTCGGTGCTGACGTGCGTGCGGTTGTTGAGCAACGCTCGGGTCTTGCCGCCGAGCAGCAAGTATTGGACGGCGCGCGGGCCGGCTCCCCAGCTCAGCCAGTCGTTGATGAAGCCGGGAGTGCCGGGTTGGCGGACTCGCGTTTGACGTGTGATGGCGAGCGCGTATTCGACGACGTGGTCGGTCACGGGGACTTGGCGGACGATGCGTTGCAGCTCGATGATGTCGTCGTCGTCGAGAACCGCTTCGACCACGTCGTTGTGGATGCCGGTCGTCTGCTTCGCGATTTGTTTCTCTTCGGCGAAGTTCGGATAGCCGACGTGGACCTTGAACATGAAGCGGTCTTGCTGAGCTTCCGGCAGCGCGTATGTCCCTTCTTGCTCGATGGGGTTCTGAGTGGCGAGCACGAAGAACGGATCGGCCAGAACGTGGCGCGTTTGACCGACGGTGACTTGTCGCTCCTGCATCGCTTCGAGCAGCGCGGCTTGAGTCTTTGGCGGTGTGCGGTTGATTTCGTCCGCCAGGATGACGTTGTGGAATAGCGGGCCGTTGATGAAGCGAAACTCGCGTTGGCCGGTGCTCTTGTTTTCCTGCAAGACCTCGGTGCCGGTGATGTCGGCGGGCATCAAGTCGGGAGTGAATTGGATGCGAGCAAACGACATCGACAAGCAGCGGGCGAGCGTGCTGATCATCAACGTCTTGGCGAGTCCGGGAACCCCCTCCAGCAGACAGTGCCCGCGGCTGAACAGGGCGATGAGCAACTGGTCGATGACGTCATTCTGGCCGACGATCACCTGCGACATCTGCTCGCGAATTTTCCGGTATCCCGTGCTGAGTTTCTCGATGGATTCCCGCGTTGCCGCTTCGATCGCCGCTCGGTCGTCGCTCATGAAGCCCCCAAATTCCGAATGCTGATGATGTCGAATCAAGCCCTGAAAAGCGGCGGACTCTAGCGGTCGTTCGGAAGCCAAGCAAACACCTGGAAGCGGAGCCGCAGATCAGAATTCTGTCGGATTTTCGCCGTCTCGCGAGATCCGACTGTCGCAAGTTTGACCCCAACGGCTGACAAAAAGAGGTGGGACAAAAAGATTCTGCCAATCAGCCTTCGGCGGACTCTCCGTTTTTTTTCTTCCGCGGTTCGGCTTTGCCATCTGCGGGCAGCCTCTGCGAAAGACTGCCCGCGGATGGCAAAGCCGAACCGCGGATG
>JBJXEX010000033.1:0-23362 GCA_046156195.1 Planctomycetaceae bacterium
CGTGTTCGTCGAGGAAACAATGCGTCCGAGCAACATATAATACACAGCCACACGCTGCACCGCGGCCACACACGCCCGTTGCTTATCCGTGAGCAATGCCTGAGATAACATGGCCCATAACGTGACCGCTGGCGTGTAGACGATCCCGTCGTTGTCCTCCGGTCCCGCGCTCGCGTCGCCGTCGGACTCGCCAAACCAAACGCCTTCGGCATCAAACGCCTGCTGAATGTGTTCCGCCGTGAGCGCGTCGGCAAACGGCAGGCTCGCGTCCTGCAACAACGACTGCCTGACGAGTTCAAACCCACTGTCCGCGCCGCCGTGACCTGGTGTAAAAAACATGAGACCCTCCTTGGTCTAAATTGCTCGCGCACCACCAAGGAAGGTCTCACTGAAGGCGGAAGATAAACCAAGCTGGTCTCACTCCCAAGCTCAACGTCTCACTCCGCCCTCAAAATCACACCGAACGCCACATTGACCGTCGCAGTTCAGCACATGCTCTCTCGCGCGTGCGACCTACCGGTGCGCGCCGAACGTAAACAACCAGTGCCGCAGTCCCACTCAGGTGAGGCCTGAGTCGCACCACCCCGTCAACGCTCGGTAGCCCTCGCCGACTGCCTCGCCCCGCCTTGCATCGCGGGAATATGTCAGGTTTTCAAGAATGCCATAACTCCATGCGGCGCTTGCGGCAGTGCCATTCGGTCCTGTCACCTTTTCCCTCTCAGCAATGCAAAAACCCTCGGATCTCCGAGGGTTCTTGCAAAAAAGGTGGGCGATGAGGGGCTCGAACCCGCGACATCCACGGTGTAAACATGGCGCTCTACCAACTGAGCTAATCGCCCGAAGCGAATGGCACGCATCGGCTCACAACAGATGATTCACGTTGTGGCTGCGTTCGCCAGAACGCGGGCCTCGGCCCCCCGCGTTCGGGCGAACGAGGCTACGACATGCGCAGTCGTGCTAGGACTTGGCCGCGTCGGCTGCGTGTTGAAAGGACTGGGCTTGGCGGCGGAGTTGGTTACAGCGGCGGATAAACTTCGCCCGTGCTGGCTTGCTCCCGGAGATGCGGGACAGATTCTCGTACTTGACAGCCAGCGCTTGCTTGACGCGAACCTTGTTGAGCAATTCTTCGACCTTCGTGGCCATGTCTGGGTTTCCTCGGACCAAAATTTCGTAAACGGTTTCAAAAACGAGCGAGGATAAATACCGCCTAACGCTCGAAGATGCCAGTCATTCATTGAGTTCGATCGCCAATGGGCTGGCAGGAGAATGAAGGCGTCAGCCCCAATTGTCGGGTTCAGCGAGAAGTGTCGATATTGATGGGCGTTAATCTGTCTTCCTCCGTGCTCCGGCCCTGCCATCTGTGCGGTTCCTAACTGTGGTGAAGAATCGCAGAAGTCGAGTTGCCGCACGGATGGCAGAGCCGGAGCACGGAGAAAGACGGAGCTGGGAAACATGCCTCGGCTGTTCGCTGCCGTCAAAAGACGAAGTTGTTCTTGCTCAGGTTCTTAGCTTCGTTGTTTCGCGAGTCGTTTGAGGACTTCCACACCTCGTTCCAGCGTCCGGTCATCGGTCGCGTAGGAGATGCGGAAATGTGTGTCCTGCGAGCTGAAGACGTTGCCGGGAATCATCAGCAAGTCGTGTCGGATCGCCTCGGCCACGAATTCGGTTCCCGTTCCGTAGGGAGCTTTCAGAAACAAATAAAACGCTCCGCCCGCCGGAGCGATTTCATAGAACGGACTGAGTTCCGCGATCATGAAGTCTCGCTTGCGACGGTAGTCCACGACCGAATCGGAGATGTCCACATCGAGCGCGGACAATCCCGCCCACTGCACCGGGTGCGGCGCGCACACGAACGAAAACTGTTGCAGCTTGATCATCTGCTGCATGATTTTTTCCGGCCCGTGCATCCAGCCGAGCCGCCAGCCGGTCATCGAATGAGACTTGCTGAAGCCGTCGATCACGATCGTCTGCGGATTGAATGTGGCCGGACTGACGAACGGAGCGTCGTAACAGAAGGCACGATAAATCTCGTCGCTGATCAGCGCGATGTCGTGCTCGGCGGCCAGTGCGGCGAGGGCGCGCAATTCCGATTCGCTGGCGACATAGCCGGTCGGATTGCACGGGCTGTTGCAGAGAATGACTTTCGTGCGCGGCGTGATCGCGGCTCGGACTTGGGACACATCGAGCCGGAAGTCGGGATAGGTGCTGATCGGCACGATCTTGCCGCCGGCCACTGTTGTCAGGTGCTTATACATCACGAAGTAAGGGTCGAAGGTGATGACCTCGTCGCCGGGATTGACCAGCGCTAATAGGGCCAGCATCAAGCCGCCGCTGGTCCCGCTGGTGACGAACACTTTGCGATCCGCATGTCCGAAGTCCGCATCGACCTGAGCTTGCAGCTTCTGAATCAGCGGGGCGATGCCTTGCGATGGGCTGTAGGCGTTCCTGCCGCCGCCGACCGCCGCGAAGAGAGCCTCTTTGATCGGAGCCGGCGTATCAAAGTCCGGCTGTCCGATGCTGAGGTTGATCGGATCCTGCATCTTCGCCGCGAGGTCAAAGACCTTCCGAATTCCCGACGCGTCGATGAGGTGCATTCGGTCGGCGATCCAGCGTTCGGACATTACGAGCACTCCTAGTCATGAAATGAAACGAGACCTCGGCAATCGTAAGGGCCACGAGTCAGGTTGCCCACGGAACTCCCGTCTTGTTGCGTTTTTCAGGATGTGGGATAAGGCCGCGCTTTGTGAGCCGAACGCGCTAGCGTCGGGCGATTCGCCGTCAAACGTCACCCACCGAGGCCCGTGGCTAGCGCCATTGGCTCACAAAGCGAGAGGCCCGTGGCTAGCGCCATTGGCTCACAAAGCGTGAGGCCCGTGGCTAGCGCCATCGGCTCACGAAGCGAGAGGCCCGTGGCTAGCGCCATCGGCTCACAAAGCGAGAGTCCCGTGGCTAGCGCCATCGGCTCACAAAGAGTTGTCTAAGGATGTCCGCGTGCTTGAGCCTCCCTCGACTGCCCTGTTGAAGACGCTGTCATCGTTGCGGCTGTGTTCGCCGCGCGATCTGCGGCGTTGCCGAGGGTATGTCCGGCGGCTGACTCACGACTTGCCCGCGTTCGATTCGATTTGGATCGACGCGCTGGTGCAGTCGCAACGGCTGACCGCCTTTCAAGGACACTGTTTGGAAGCCTCTCAGGGGGAGCGTCTGCAAGTCGGCCCCTGTCTGTTGCTGGAACGATTAGGAGGGACCGCGACCGCCGAAACATTCCTGGCACGACGCCGCGACGCCGCGGAAGTCTGCGTGTTGAAATTGACAGTTGCCGCGCCTGAGCAACTTCGGCCGCAGGGGGAACGACTCACAAAATTGATCGCGGCGGCGGCGGGCTTTCAACATCCCGCGATCGTGCTGCCGCAAGCGACTCAGATTGTCGAGTGGCCTGCTCCAGGTGATTGGCGACAGGTCACGATCAGCCGGCATGTGCGCGGCCCGCACTTGGCCGAATTGCTCGTGCGGCGCGGTCGCTTTCCGATTGCGATGGTGGTGGAAATTGGCCGGCAATTGTTGGACGGTCTCGCGGCGTTGGAATCGCGAGGTCTTGTTCACGGCGACGTTTCGCTGAGCAATGTTCGGATCACGCCACGCGGACAGGCCGTGCTGGTGGATGGCGGCTTGATACCTGAGCTTCGGCCGCAGTTCACGTTTCACGCGATCCGTTCGGCGGATCGTTATGACGGGTTGGCTCCTGAACGAATATCGGCGGGGCTTCCGCCGTCGAACGTCAGCGATTTGTACGGGCTGGGTTGCTTGCTCTGGCATCTGCTGGCGGGCCGTCCGCCGTTCACGGCCGGAGACGCGCTGGCGAAGATCGCGGCTCATCAAACGCAACCGATCAACGACGTGCGCGAATGGGTGCCCGACACGCCGGACTGGCTGGCGGAACTGTTGTTGCGCTGGACGGCAATCAATCCAGCCGCTCGGTCGCGCGCTCCGCTCGGTCGTGATTCGTTGGAGCCGTCCGCCACAGGCGGATCAACAGGCGGTTTGTTCAAGGGCTTGCCACGACGTTCTGATCCGCGTGTGGCGGACGGCTCCAGTTCTTCACACGCACTGCGCGAGGCCGCGTCGGATCTCGGCAGACCAACTCGCGCGGGTCGGCGGCGACTGGCTGTTTTCCGGGGTGAGTTCGATCGTTCGACTCCGCGCCGATCGTCCGAGGAATCAAGCTCACGCTGGCCGCTGACCGTGGCGGCGATCTTCATGCTGACGGGAGCCGCACTGTCGATGTTGGATCAAGGGGCACGCAGCTTCGTGCTGTCGCTGGCGCAGCCACGAGCAACGCTGCCGTCAGACTTCACGAACCGCGAAGCTCATCGCGAACCGCAGATCGTTGAGCCGCAGCCGTTGCCCGCGCCGGATGAGTCGGGTCGCATCGTGCTCGCGCCGGGAGGCCGTTATCTCGCGGAAGAGGTCGCGGGGGGCGACTCGTTGCAACTCATCGGCGGTGCGACGGACCCCGCCGAGATCGTCGTCACCGAGCAAGCGTTGTCGCTCTGGGCCAAGCGAATTCAATTGAGTCATGTGCGATTCGTTCGACGGGCCTCTGACGTTGATCGTCTGCCGCCGTTGTTGATCGCCGATTGCCAACAGTTAGAGATTGATCACAGCCGTTTTGAGCAGGGCGACGGAGAGGTCTGCGGCACGCGCCGCCCAGGTGCCGCGCTGGCTTGGCGACCGCAAGAGGGGAGCCGGTCGCAGGAGACTCGCGTCAGTCTGCAAGACCTCGTCCTGATCGGAACTGGTCCCGCGATTTATCTGCAATCACCACCTCGGCAGCTCACGGCCGAAAACGTGTTGAAAGTCGGTGGCGGCGATTTCATTCAAGTGTCCGACTCGGTGAATCTTTCGAGCCGCGAGCGTCAGGGTGCGTTGACCAACCAGGACTCGGGACCGCTTCCTAACGGTCGCGGCTCAAATCATCCGGGCCGCACCGATTGGCGCTGTGATCTGCGACGAGTCACTCTGAGAGACTGCGGCCCGTTACTTCGCAATTGGCCCGCGTCCGAGAACTCGCCGCTCAGCCGCTTGACGCTGACCGCGACGGGGTGCGTCGTGGATCTTGCTCGTGTCGCGCAGAGCTCCACGTCGGAGACGGCTCGTCCGGCTTTGATCGCGTGGATGTCGGGACGACTCCCACCGAATTGGTTGTCGGCGATCGACTGGCAGTTGACGGGGATGCTCGTCCCGCCGGACATCGACGTGATTGTCCGAGTCGATCCGACAAACGGCCGCAGGACTCCGGTGGACGAGTCGCGTCTCGACATTGATGGTCTGATCGCCGATGCGTTTGAGTTCGCAGGTCCGGCGTCGTCGCGTCCACGGGATTCGTTGTTGAAGTCTCATAGCGCGCCGCTCCCGGCCGGGATGCAAGTTGGCATCGACGCGGAGGAGTTACCCGAATGATAGCGCGGCGAAACAGCAAATATCCCGAAGCGTGAGCGAGGGCGGATGCTTCAAGAGACTCTGAATTCATCGTTTTGAGGGCGAGCAGTCAAGAACGCGAGAGTCCCGGATTCCGAACGCGATGAAGCGTTCTCCCTCGCTTACGCTTCGGGTTACTTATCTGATGCCGTTTGCCAAAGTGCATCGTGTTCCCCGCGCCGGTTTACCGCAGCGGACTTGTGCTTCACCCGTTTGCCAAGAGCTGACTAGAATCCCGCCCCGCTCGCGGGAGAAATCTTTCGCGAGCCATTTAGGAATCCCGATTGCCCCGGCCACAGGATGGGCCGGTATCACGAGACACACGGAAGCTCGCCTAAAATGACGCATTTTTTTGAGAAGCGCGACCGGTGGGGAAACGGATATTCCCTCTGGGTTTTGCTGGGCTGTTTGTTCATCGCACCGCTCTGTGCCTATTCGCTGAAGCGCACTCACGTCGAAAACGATATCGAGCATTGGCTGCCGGACGACAATCCGAACGCGGTCACGCTCAAGTGGTCGATGCGACAATTCGGTCAGGATGCCGGCGAGAACATCCTCGTCTCTTGGGACAACAGCAGCTTGTCCGATCCCCGCATCCAGAAGCTGGCCGAGCGGCTCGAAGGTCAACCGGACGAGCAGGGTGTTCGCCGAGGCGGACTGAAGCAGGTCGCGCGAGTGGTGACGCCACGCGATGTGCTCGCCCGCATGGTCGATCAAGACGTCGATCGCGATGAGGCCATTCGACGGTTGCAGGGCGTGCTGGTCGGCACCGGAGCCTTGAAGGTGCGGCTGACCGATGCGGGCCGACAGCGCTCCAAAGAAATTCAACGGGAGCTGGTCGCGAAGGCCAAGCAGGATCTCGGCCTCGAACTGCAAATACTTCCAGCCTTCCAAGAATTCGAACTCCCAGGAGACGAATCGGTCACCGCGGAGTCGGTCGTCGATTCGCCCGCCCCGGTCTCCTCCGACGCGCCGGCCCCGATCGTCTTCGATCCCATTCCCGCGCATGACTTCCAAGTCCGTTGGAAGGGAATGCTCAACGATAAGAAGACGACCGCTCCGAAACTGCGTGAGTTGGCTCTGAGTCTGAAGGGCAGCCCGATGACGACGGCTCCCAACGGAACGCCGCTTGTGGAGGATTGCTTACAGGTGTTGGGTTCGCCTGTGGCCATGTCGGTGGTGCTCAGCGAAGCGGGCGAGGCGGAGAAAGCTCAGTCGTTGAAGCTGGTGCGCGAAGCGGCCATCGCGGTCGGAGTGCCACCGGAGCAACTGCATTTAGGAGGTCGGCCCGTCGCCGCCACGGCTCTAAATGAAAGTGTCAAAGCGGCGGTCTGGAATAAGTCGGCGAAGCTCAGCCGCTTTTGGGAACGCTCGGTCATCGGCATGTCTGGGCTGGTTGGCGTGTTGGTCGCGTTCTCAATGTTGCGCAGCATCAAGCTGTCGCTGCTGGTTTTGTTCGTGTCGTACTTCACGGTGTTCGTGACGATCTCGTTGGTCCCCGCCACGGGGGGCAGCATGAATATGGTCATGGTCTTGATGCCGACCTTCTTACTGGTGGTCGTGATGTCGGGAGCCATTCACGTCGCTCATTACTGGCGTCACGCGGCCTATCAAGACATGTCCACGGCGATCGTCGAATCGTCCAAGATGGCGGCCGAGCCTTGCACCATCGCGACCATCACGACCGCGATCGGTGTGCTCTCGCTGCTGACCAGCGATCTGCGACCGGTGCGCGAATTCGGGATCTATTCGGCCATCGGCGCGCTGATTGGTCTGGGAGCCGTGCTCTACTTGCTGCCGACTTTGATTCAACTGCTCCCCTTCAAGCCACCCAAGCCGCAGGAAGTTGATGCGACCAAGTGGGAGAACTTCGGTCGTTGGTGTTGCCATAAACGTCACTGGATCGTGTGGGGCTACACTGCCGCGACGCTCGCGTGCTGTTTGGGGCTGACGCGATTTCAAACCGAGACGAAAGTCATTCGCTACTTCCCGCCCGACGCGCCGGTGGTCAAAGACTATTGGTTCTTGGAAGAGAATCTTGTCGGCATCGTGCCGGTCGATCTGGTCATTCGCTTTGATCGCGACAGCCAATTGCAAATGAATTTTCTCGAACGCATGGAAGTGGTCCGCACGATCGAGAACCGGATGCGCGATCACGCCGAGATCAGCGGAGCGGTGGCCTTGCCCGACTTTCGGCCGATCAAGAAAAAGCCCGCCGCTGATGCCAAGTTTCCGGAGATCGTTGCCTATAACAAGACCGCTACCGAGACTGAGCGTCGTCTCCGCGACGGCGAGGTTGCCGGCACCAAGCCGTTCTACGGCGTTGCCAAACAGTCGGGCGACCTGAGCCAACCGGGGGACGCGAGGCTCAATCAACCCGATGACGAGCTCTGGCGCATCACCGCGCAATGCTTCATCATGACCGATACGAACTTTGCCGACTTGATCAACGACGTGGACGGCATCGCGCGGTCGGTGTTGAGAGGGCATCCGGGTACGCAGCACATCGTGACCGGCATGGTGCCCGTCTTCATGCAGACGCAGCGAGCGCTGCTCGATAGCCAGGTCAACAGCTTTGGCGTGGCCTATCTGACGGTGGCCATTGTGATGATCTTCACCGTGCGAAGCCTCCTGGGAGGCTTCCTGACGATGTTGCCGAACGTGTACCCCATCGGACAGATCTTTGGATTGATTTCGTTCTGTGGTATCCCGGTCGATATCGGAACGATGATGACCGCCGCGATCGCGATGGGCATCGGCGTGGACGGCACGTTGCACAAGCTGACGTGGTTCAAGAAAGGGATCGCGGATGGCAAGAGCCGGATCGATTCGATTGCTCTGGCCGTCGGTCACAGCGGGCCGGCGATCTGGGAAACCTCCGCAGTGCTCGCGCTGGGGATGTTGATGCTGTACCCATCCGAGTTGCTGCTCGTCAGCCGCTTCGGTTGGTTGATGGCGGCGATCATTGCGGTCGCGGTTGCCGGAGACATCGTCTTCCTGCCGGCTCTTTTGGGCGGGACGCTGGGGACGATCCTGATCAAAGGTGTGAAGCGACAAGAGTCCGTCGAGCCTGCGAAATTGGTGACGGCATCCGTCGTGCCTTCTCCGCACCTCGACACGAGCAACGTCACATCACCTCGGTCGCTCAGTGAGTAAGTAGCCCGCAGTTCGTAGCCGCGTTCGCCAGAACGCGGGCAGCCCGCACTCTGGCGAGAGCGCGAACATTTGGGAGCCGCGACCGTGAGGGAGCGGTGATCGCTCACGACCTAGGACCGCTCCCTCACGGTCGCGGCTCCAAATCTTCACGGGCGATGGCGAGTGCGTCGGCAGGACTACCCTGCGGCGGCCATCGGGAGATCGATGCGGAAGCTCCCTTGCTGAAAGAAAATGGTGAGCTTCAAGAGGCTGTCCACCAAGTCTCGCAGGAAGCGGTCGGAGACTTGGCTGAGTTCATGGAGCACGAGATCGCCGGCGATGAATTCGAGCGCATCGGCGAGATTGGCGGCGTCTTCGTCGCTGACCACCAAGTGGTGGAAGCAGTCGTCGTAGAGTTCGCGCGGGTGCTTGGGCTGCCAGCCGTTGTCTTGAGCCCAATCGAGCAGGTCCACCCAGAGGGCACTCTCGATGGTGTAGCAATCTTGCGATCCTTGCAAGCGGATGCACGTCACAGCACACCTCCTTATGTTGCTGATCATCCCGCACAACACATGGTCACAGGCGACCGCGTGCGAGGCGCGGCATGGTCGCAGAGAAGCCAGCGTGCGGCAACCGTCCCAGGGTAAGGCTCCTGGGACGATTGCCGCGACGGCCGGATTAAGGCACGAGGCACACCTTTTGAGAATCACACCACAGCGTCGGGCGATTAGAAGTCGTTGACGGACTTCGTGGTCTCGACCACCGACTTCATCAACGGCGAAACATTGGCGCGGACCTCGCCGGTCGTGCTGCTGTAAGCCCAACCGTAAGTCGCGTCCGATCCGTCATAGTCGCTCGTGGCGAGTGGCCCGTTGAGCACTTTGACATCACGGTTGTTGTTGTAGGAGTTCGGCGGCAACTGGCCGAGGACGTACGGTCCCAGGTTGCCGTTATCATCGACCGTGCCGGCCAACACCGTCTTTTTCGTCATCTGGTTCACGAACAGGTCCGCGTCGGTGCTGGAATCAGCGGGGAGCAGGCCATCGTGTTGGAACTTGAACAGCGACACTTGGTGGCGAATCATTTGGAGATTCTGCACCAGCGAGCTTTCCTTCGCGTCCTTTTGCGCGGCGGAGAATTGCGGCAGGACCGTGGCGGCCAGAATGCCGAGGATCACAACCACGATCAAAATTTCGACCAGCGTAAAGCCAGTCCGACGGGAACGGTGACCAGTTTTCATCTGCGTGCTCCTAATCCGGGTTTCTAAAAAAGTGTGGCCCAAGAGAAACTCACGGCCGCGGTGATTGGAGAGCGATCACATTCGCTCAACTCATTCGATGATCCGAGGCTCGCAACTCAATCCCCTCACGGGAACCTCGTCGTTGCAGGCCAAACCTAGGTCGAAGTCCATGTCCGTCAAAAAAGGTTTCTGATTCTTGAGCAACTCCTGCGGCAGACATGGCAAGTTGAGATGGTCCTACCGATCGCAGCGCGCCTGCCGGTTGTGGGGGACTGCTGTCGCTTCAACCGGACGGCTCGCGCCGCTACTAAAGGGCGAGCGTCCAATGGCACTCGCTTTGTGAGCCGATGGCGCTAGCCACGGGCCTCGGTCGGTGACGTTTGACGGCAAATTGCCCGACACTAGCGCGTTCGGCTCACATTCCAAGTTGAAAGAAAGACGACCAATGGCACAACGACGTCAGCAGCGAGTTTCCCACAAGTGGCCGTGCGTCATCGTCGGTGCGGGGGCGGCGGGAATCGGAGTCGCTCGTGCATTGCAGGAGGTCGGTGTTCCGGCGGTGATTCTCGAACGGCATGAGATCGGCGGTTCGTTTCGCCGTTGGCCGAGCGAGATGCGATTCATCACCCCCTCCTTCCCGTCGAACTCGTTCGGCACGCTGGACCTCAACAGCGTCGCGATCGGAACGTCCCCCGCCTTCACGCTGGAATGCGAACACCCGACGGGAAAACAGTACGCGGACTATTTGAAGTCGGTGGTCGAGTACTTTCAGTTGCCGGTTCAGGCCGGTGTCGATGTGACTTCCCTGACGCCGCGAACGGGGGGAGGATTTGAGCTCGAAACGTCGTCGGGACGAATACTGGCCAGTACGGTCATCTGGGCGGCGGGCGAGTTTCAGTCTCCGAAATTGCATCCCTTTCCGGGGGCCGAGCACGCCGTTCACAACAGCCGCGTGAAGTCTTGGAAACGGCTGGCCGGCGACGATGTGATCGTCATTGGCGGCTACGAAAGCGGCATTGATGCCGCCGTACATTTGGCGAACGCCGGCAAGCGAGTTCGCGTGCTCGAACGCAACTCCGTCTGGTCGAGCAACGCCAGCGATCCGAGCATCACGCTGTCGCCATTCACTTGGGATCGTTTGATGGAGACTCCCGACGGACGCATCGAGTTGCTCGACGAAGTCGAAGTCGAGCGGATCGAGAAGCAACGGGGCGGCTATGCGGTGATCGACACCTCCGGCGAACGCTGGCTGACGAAGCGGAAGCCGATCTTGGCCACCGGCTTTGAAGGCCGCCCCGCGCTGATTCGGGAACTCTTCGACTGGCGCGACGACGGCTTTCCGCTGTTGAGCTCGGTGGATGAATCGACGCTCGCACCGGGATTGTTCCTGGTCGGCTCGCTGGTGCGTCACGAGCGATTGATCTTCTGCTTCGTCTACAAATTTCGGCAACGCTTCGGCGTCGTTGCCAACACGATCGGCCAGCGGTTGGGCCACGACACCACCCCCTTGCAGAAGTATCGCTTCTGGGGCATGTACCTTGATGACCTGACTTGCTGCGGCAGCGAGTGCGTCTGCTAACCCACCATGCGAAGCGCCATTTCCTCCGCCTTCACCGAGACGATGGCGATGCCCAGCTTGTCCGCGAGGTCAATGACCTCTTGCTGGTCGAGGAAGATCGTCATGCCGGATTCAATGGCCAGCACGCGGCCTCCTGCTTCGTGCATCGTTTGCAGCGTTCCCAGCCCGACGGTCGGCACATCGAACCGCATGTCCTGTTGCGGCTTCGCGACCTTCACGACGGTGAACCCTCCGCGGCGGCAGAGTTCTCCCGCGCGGCGAATGCAGTTGTCGGTCCCTTCGATGGCTTCCACGGCGATCACCGCGGAATCATTCACAACCACCGACTGGCCGATGTCCAGCCGGCCCAGTTCCTTGGCCATTTCCCAGCCGAATCGGATGTCCGTCCATTGCGCGGGCGTCGGCTTGCGACGCGTCAAGAAGCCATGTTTCACGAGTAACTCCGGGCAGTAAGAGAGGGCGGATTCAAAGTGAATGTGATCCCGTTCAAACTCGCGAATGACCGCCAGCAGCAGCGTGTCGTCGCGCCGATCGGAGCAATAGCGAAGCACCATGTGCAGCGTCCGCCAGTCGGGCACGAGTTTCACCCAACGCCATTTCTGAAACAGCGCGACCTTCTCGATCTTCCCCGCCATCACGACGCGGCTGATGCGGCGGCGCTTGAAGAGCCGAATGGCACGACCGATCTTTGACAGCGGAGTCGTATCGACACTGTTGCACAGATCGCGCAACTCTTCCGGGAAGAGTCCTTCGACTCCCACGCAATGCACCGCATGTCCCGCTCGCCGAGCGGCCTCGGCGAACACGATCGGAAAGCGACCCGATCCCGCCAACAAACCGATCCGCAGGCCGGAGCCGGGACTCGCCAAATGCAGTGTGGGATTGGAGGGGAGATGAGACATGGCAAATCGTGGTGGGGTGTCAGTGAATGTTTCGTAGAACGGGCGGCTCGCCCGTTTGTTTTCACAAACGAAAGGGCAGGCGAGCCGCCTACCCCACGGACGGATTCACGCGGCTGCCGCTTCCGGGAGCGAATCGGGATTTTGGTGGCGGAGTGCGGCCAACTGTTTCGTCAGCTCTGTGACTTGCCGTTCGAGCTGCCGCAGTTGGGTGCGCATTTCTGGGGCCTTCTGCATGGCCATCATGATCTTGATTTGCTCGTCGATCGGGCCGGAGGGAGCGCCGATATGGGTTTGACCTTCCGGGATGTTCTTGTGGACTCCGGCCTTCGCGGCCAACGTGCAGCCGGTCCCCAAGTGGATGTGATCGGCGATGCCCACCTGCCCCGCGCAGCGAACGTAGTCGCCGGTCGTCACCGAACCCGCAAGCCCGACTTGCGAGACGAAGGCATTGTGTTTTCCCAGCTCGCAGTTGTGGGCAATCATCACGAGGTTATCGAGCTTCGTCCCCTCGCCGATGATCGTGGCTCCGACCATGCCCCGGTCGATGGTGGTGCAGGCTCCGATCTCAACGTCGTCGTCGATGCGCACCGTGCCGAGCTGCGGAATCTTCAGGAATCGGCCTTGCTCAAAGCGATAGCCGAAGCCGTCCGCTCCGATGACCGAGTTGGCATGAATTTGAACTCGGTTGCCGACCGTGATCTCCGGGTAGAGCACCACATGCGGATGAATCGTCGTTTGCTCGCCGATGCGACAGCCGGCTCCGATCACCACGCCGGGATGAATGTCGCAGCCGCCACCGATGACGACGTCCGGGCCGATCACCGCGCCGGGATGGATATTCGTGTCGGCTCCGATGCTCGCCGAGGCATCGACATGAGCGTGCGGTGAAACGCCAATCGGTGATCGTTCGCGGTGCGGCCGGAACTGTTTCATCGTCTCGATGAAGGCCGTCAGCGGATCGGCAACGACGACGAATGTGGGGTCGCTCAGGGCCATCAATTGTTGAGCCGTCGTCAGCCGTTCGGCATTGATCAACAGCACTCCGGCTTGGCACTGGCCGAGCTTCCGCAGGTTCTGATCGTCGGCGACAAACGTCACATCCGCAGCGGTCGCTTTCAGCAACCCCTTCGCGTCGCAAATTTCGCGCTCGCGATTTCCAAGCACTTCGCCCTGGAGTTGCCGAGCCAATTGATCCACGGTGATGGTCATGCGGCATCCTTTCCGCTGAGTGTCTTCGAGGCGTTCCCGTCGCGTTGCGGCTCCGCCGACTCGCTGGGATGAGCGGGGTTCTAGCCCAAAAATTTTTGATCTGGCAAGATCGGCTTGCGAATGCGGCTACGAAAGTGCGCAGTCGTGTTCGTTTCAAAGGTTCGACCGCTCAGAAAGGATTTCCACGACCGCGCTGGCTGCCTGCGGCTGGGCGAGGGCGTGTAGATTTTGAGAAAGTCGATTTCGCAGAGCCTGGTCGCTCAAGAGTTGGGCGAGCGAGGTTCGCAATGAGTCGGCAGTGGGAGAGGATGGTTCGGCCACGAGCGCGGCGGAGTGGTTGGCGAAGAGCCGAGCGTTGAGCCGCTGGTGGTCGTGAGCCGAGGTCGGGAGCGGAACCAAGAGGGCGGGCAATCCCGCGCAGGCGAGTTCGGCCAGCGTGGTGGCTCCCGCTCGCGAGAGGACGCAGGTGGCGCGACGGTATTGCTCGGCCATGTCGCGAAAGAAGGGTTGCACGTCGGCCATCAGCGACAGTGCGGCATAGCGTTGACGAATCGCATCGAGATCGGCGGCTCCGGTTTGATGGACGATCTGCCAACCGGTGAGTTCGACTTGCAGAGTTGCGAGGGCATCGAGCACGGCGGCGTTGAGCGATGACGCTCCTTGACTGCCGCCGAGAATCAGTAGCGTTGGCGAGCCGGGCGGCGTTCGCCCCCGGACATGATTCGCGTTCAGAGTCCGGGGGCTAACGCCGCCCGGCTCGCCAGTTTTACTTTCCGCGTTGGCCAGCATCGCAATCTCGCGGCGAATCGGATTGCCAGTGACGATGGTCTTCACGCCGCGTGGCAATCCGTTCGCGGCTTGTGGCCACGGCAGGCAGACCACGTCGGCAAAACGACTCAACCAGCGCGTCGCTTTGCCGGGCACGATGTTCTGTTCGAGCAGCACGATCGGTACACCGGCTCGCCAAGCGGCCAAGACTGGCGGAACGCTGGCGAAGCCGCCTAATCCGACGACCACATTCGGCCGTTCGCGAGTCAGGATCGCATTCGCCTGCCGATAGGCTCGCCAATTGTTGAGCAGCGAAGAACCAATGCGTGTTGGAGTCAGCGAGGGGGAGACCGACGGCAACGCGAAATGGTCGAAACCCGCGCCGACGAGGATCTCTTGTTCGATCGGCTTCTGCGATCCGACGAAGAGCAGACGCGCGTCCGGTTCGCGAGCGAGCAACTCGCGCGCGACCGCGATGCCGGGAAACAAATGCCCTCCGGTTCCGCCGCCGGCAAAGATCACGCTCCGTCGTGTCGAGGCTTTCGTCATATCGTTAGGCTGCTGTCGCGAAGAGGGGAATCTCACCAGAGTGTTTTGAAATCTGACGAGTTGCCTGTTCGGCCGGACAAGGTCAACTGAGTGTTGTGAACTCCGACAAGTTTCCTGTCCGGCCGAGGGCCGATCGCCGAAAGCCGATTGCCGTGATACCGTTTTTCTTCGGCAGAAAAGGGTATCACGGCTATCGGCCATCGGCTCTCGGCGTTCGGCCGGACTGTCTCAATTGAGGCGAAGACTGAAAGGCGAAGCATGGCAAGCAGGATGAATTCTTCAATGACTGCGCACTCAACACGAATCCGAAGCGCTCGTTGGTACTCGGCAGGTTTCTTCGCTTCGCTCGTGGTCGTGTTGATGTTGCCGAGTACGTTGCTCGCGGCTGATGCCGCGCGGCCGAATGTTCTTTTCATCGTCACCGATGACCAAGCCGAATGGGCGATGAGTTGCTCCGGTCATCCCGATGCGAAGACTCCTCACTTGGATCGCATCGCTCGCGAGGGGGTGCGGCTGACGAATTGCTTCACGCCGACGCCGGTGTGCAGTCCGTCGCGAGTCGCGATCCTCGCCAGCCGCTATGGCACCGAGGTGGGGATTCTCGACTGGCTCAATCCGAACAAAGAGCCGGAGCGCGGGCTTAATCCGAAAACTCCCGCGTGGCCGAGGTTGTTGGCGGCGGCGGGCTATCGCACAGGGTTGATTGGCAAATGGCATCTCGGTCTGAAGGACGAGTTTCATCCCTCGGTCTTCGGCTATCAGTACTTCATGGGCTTTCGTGGAGGAGGCAACTCGCCGCGCAATCCCGAACTGGAGATCGACGGTCGGGTTCGCAAGGTCGAGGGCTTCGGCGTCGATCTGCTGACCGACGATGCGTTGAAGTTCTTGCAGCGTGAGCCGGGGGAGCCATTCGCGCTCTCGCTGCACTTCCGCGAGCCGCACGCTCCGTATGCTCCGGTCCCTGAGTCGGAACAACGCGCGTTCGCGGAGCTTGATCCGCAAGTGCCGAATCCAGACTTCCCGAAACTCGATACGGCGCGCGTCAAAAAGCTGACGCGCGAGTATCTCGCCAGCGTGGCGGCCGTTGATCGCAACGTCGGCCGGTTGCTCGATGAGCTGGATCGACTGAAGCTCAGCGACAACACGCTGGTCATTTTCACGAGCGATCACGGCTACAACATCGGGCATCACGGCGTGCTTCACAAAGGGAATGCCGCTTGGATTCTGACCGAGAATCCGCCGGGCACGAAGAACGTCCCCGCTCCTCAGCGACCGAACCTGTTCGACACGTCGTTGCGAGTCCCGGCCGTCATCCGTTGGCCGGGGCGAGTTCCGGCGGGTCGAGTCGTCAACCGTACGGTGACGCATCTCGATTGGTTTCCCACATTGCTGGCGGCGACCGGAGTGGCATTGCCAGAGGGAACGAGGATCCGTGGGCAAAGTGTGCTCAACCTGCTGCGCGGCGAGGGAACCTTCGATCGCTCCGATGACCTCTATTCCGAGTACAGCGTGCAGCACACGATGCGCGCGGACATGCGCAGCTACCGCACCGCTGCGTGGAAGCTCAAGCGAGATTTCCTCAATCCGGATCGCAACGAACTCTATGACCTGCGAACCGATCCCGGTGAGACGACCAACCTGTCGGCCTCCGACGGACTGGAAGCCACCGCCGCCTTCGCGGAATTGACTCGGCGAATTCGAGCCAAGATGGTCCAACTCAACGATCCAGTTGAGGTGAATTGATCAGTCGCTTGGTCCGTGACGGCGACAAATGCGGACAAGAGGTCCTCGTTCAACGCGGCTTGGAAGACGCGGGGGAAGAGGCACAAACACGGTCGTCCCGCTACAGTCCCCCCCTTTCCAAATCTATCCAGGCGAGGGTTCGTGACTGATGGCTGTGTTGATGCAGATTCAGAAGGCGTGCAAAAGCTATGGCGAGCAAGTGCTGTTGGATGACGCCGAGGCGACGTTGTCCGACGACGTGAAGGTTGGCTTCATCGGTCGTAACGGAGCGGGCAAGAGTACTCTGCTGCGCGTCCTGCTCGGAGAAGAGGAACTCGACAGCGGCGAGGTCGCTCGACATCCCAATCTGCAAATCGGCTATCTGCGGCAACACGATCCGTTCCTTCCCGGCGAGTCCGCTCACGACTTCTTGATCCGCGATAGCGGGCAACCCGAATGGAAGTGCGGTGAAGTCGCCGGCCAGTTCGAGTTGAAGGGTGACTATCTCGAAGGCCCGGTCGCTCGGCTGTCGGGTGGCTGGCAGACGCGAGTCAAACTGGCCGCGCTCCTCCTGCACGAACCGAACCTGCTGTTGCTCGACGAGCCGACCAACTTCCTCGACCTGCGCACTCAGATTCTGCTCGAACACTTCTTGCGGAACTTCAAGCAAGCCTGCTTGATCGTCTCTCACGATCGCGCGTTTCTCGGAGCGACGTGCGACCACACGCTCGATCTGACGCGCGGCAAGCTGACGATGTACCCCGGCAAGATCGACGCCTTCCTCACTTATCAGCGCGAGCAGAACGAGCACCTCGTCCGCTCGAACGCGGCGATCCAAGCCAAACGCCGCGACCTGGAAGTCTTCATCGCCAAGAACAAAGCGCGAGCCAGCACCGCCTCGCTGGCACGGTCCAAGTCGAAGCAGCTCGAACGACTGGAGTTGGCCGACATCGCCAGTGATGAGCCGACCGCGTGCATCCGCGCGCCGCTCGTCGAACCGCGACAAGGGGCCGTCGTGCGATGCAAAGATCTGACGATCGGGTATCCCGAACGCCAAGTCGCCAGTGGCATCGACGTGGAGATCGATCACGGCTCGCGAGCGGTCATCGTCGGCGATAACGGTCAAGGCAAGACGACGTTCCTGCGAACCGTCGTCGATTCGCTGCAACCGCTCGCTGGCGAGGTTCGCTGGGGTTTCGGTTGCACGATCGGAGTCTATGCCCAGCACGTCTACACCAGTCTCCCCGAGAAGGACACGGTGCTGGAATACCTACAGTACAACGCCGCGTTCGGCACGACGACGCAGAAGATTCTGAATGTCGCCGGAGCCATGCTCTTCCGAGGCGATGCCGTTCATAAACGAGTCACGGTCCTGTCGGGAGGCGAACGCGCGCGACTCTGTCTCGCCGGGTTGTTGCTCTCTCAATACAACGTCTTGGTCCTCGACGAGCCGGGCAACCATCTGGACGTCGATACGGTCGAGGCACTCGCTCAAGCACTGATCGACTACCGGGGCACCGTCATCTTCACGACGCACGATCGGCACTTCATGAAGCGCGTCGCGACCTGCGTCATCGAAGTCCGCGACGGCCATGTGACCAACTACGGCGGCGGCTACGAGGCTTATCTCTACTCCGTCAACCGAGAAATCGAAGAGGGGGAGCGAGAACAGGCGACGCGACTCAGCAAAGCCCCGCCCGCTCATCGCAACGCGCCGGCCGCTCGCGCACCCCGCCGCGACGATCGCGCGATTCGCAAAGAGATCGCGAACATCGAGAGAACGATCGCCAAGCTCGATGAACAAAAGAAAACCGCCAACGGCCGCCTCATGGAATCCTGCGACGCCGCCGAATCCCTGCGCCAGCACAACGAAGTCCTCTCTCTGACCGAGCAGCTCGCGGAAGCCGAAGAACGCTGGTGCCTCTTGCAAGCCGAGCTGGAAGAGTCCCTGTGATCGACCGCCGTCAGACTCGTTTCAAGTGCATGGAATCCCGACCGGAGTGATTTTAGACTCCGACCGACAACCTCGCCCGGAGCCATTCATGTGCGGCATCGTCGGATTTCTCGCCAAGAAGCCGGAGTTCATCCAATCGCTGGGCGAGCATGTCGTGCCGATGCTGACCTGCATGGGAGACCGCGGCCCCGACTCCGCCGGCTTGGCGGTCTTTGGCGAGCCGGTCGCTCCGACGCTGCGACGATTTAGCCTGTACGCCCCCGACCGCCGCTTCGACTGGAGTGCAATTCAGCAAGCGTTCGCGACAGCCGCGTCATTCAGCGCTCGCGAAAATCACGCGATCCTGATTGCCGACGTTCAGCCCGTGCATTTCAAAGCGTGGCTGACCGAAACGCATCCCGCGCTGCACCTGCTTTCAACCGGCCGAGCCATCGAGCTCTACAAAGACGAAGGCCATCCGGCCGACATCGCTCGCCGATATCACTTCGCGCAGTTCAGCGGCACACATGCCGTCGGACACACGCGCATGGCGACCGAATCAGCAGTCTCCCCCGCGCACGCTCACCCCTTCACAGCGGGCGAAGATTTTTGTCTGGTCCATAACGGCTCGCTGTCGAACCCCTACAGCGTCCGCCGCAAGCTGGAGAAGAAAGGGATTCGTTTCGAGACCGACAACGACACCGAAGCCGCTTGCCGATTCCTCGAATGGCGAATGAGCGAAGGGGATCAACTCGAAGCCGCGATCCAAAAAGGATTCGAGGAACTCGACGGCTTCTTCACCCTGCTGATGGCGACCGCCGACAAGCTGATCCTGGTCCGCGACCCGTTCGCCTGCAAACCGGCCGTCGCCGTCGAGACCGACGAGTACGTCGCCATCTCGTCCGAATACCGCGCACTCGCTCACCTGCCGGGTGTGAAGAACGCTCGCATCTTTGAACCTGTTCCGGAACAGATCTACTCATGGACCGTGTCATCCCGCTCGACCTGACCCGCCTCACCGTGCGCGAGCTGAATCACTTCCTGCACCACCAATTGCCGACCGGCGACGCGGTGCGAGTGGAGATTCTGAATCCCAACGGTATGCACAATCTCGCCGTCGGCCTCGACGCGCAGGCGGAAATCGACATCCTCGGCCATGCTGGCTACTTCATCGCCGGCATGAACAAACGAGCCAACGTCACCGTCCACGGCAACGTCGGCTGGAGCGTCGCCGAAAACATCATGTCCGGCACCGTTCGCGTGAAAGGCTGCGCGTCCGAATGCGCCGGAGCCTCGGGGCACGGCGGCCTGCTGGTCATCGAAGAAGACGCCTCGTCACGCTGCGGCATCTCAATGAAAGGCTGCGACATCGTCGTCGGCGGCAGCGTCGGTCACATGTCGGCGTTCATGGCTCAAGCCGGAACGCTCGTCGTCTGCGGCGACGCCGGCGGCAGCCTCGGTGATTCGCTCTACGAAGCCACGATCTACGTCGGCGGCAAGATTCACAGCCTCGGTGCCGATGCGCAAGAAGAACCCATGACCGCTACCGATGTCGCTCGCGTGACCGACTTACTCACCAGAGCCGGCATCACAAGAGATCCGAAATCCTTCCAGCGAGTCGCCTCGAAACGATCCCTCTATCACTGGCACGCCGACGCCGCGCAAGAATACTGAGCCTGGCCGAAAGCCGATCGCCGACAGCCGAAAGCCGTTATACCCTTTTTCCTGAGCAGTGAAAAAAGGGTATCACGGCTCTCGGCAATCGGCTCTCGGCAATCGGCCGGAGGAGCCAACTAGAAATGTCCGATCCGATTCATCGCGAAGAGAGTTTCACGTTCGACCGGCATGTCCTGGATTACATCCAGCAAGCGGCTGAGCACGGCCTGTATGACATTCGCGGACTCGGAGCCAAACGAAAGCTGCCGACGTTCGACGATCTTGTCTTCCTGACCGCCAGCGCGTCGCGATACCCACTCGAAGGCTACCGCGAGAAGTGTGTCTCGAAGACGGTGCTCGGCACTCGCTTCGCCAAGAAACCGATCGAACTGGAAACTCCCGTCACGATCGCCGGGATGAGCTTCGGCGCACTCTCGGCCAACGTGAAAGAAGCGCTCGGCCGAGCCGCCACTGAGATCGGCACATCGACGACGACCGGCGACGGCGGCATGACTCCCGAAGAGCGGCAGTCATCGAAGACGCTCGTCTATCAATGCTTGCCGTCGCGATACGGCTTCAACCCGGACGACCTTCGCAAAGCGAACGCGATTGAATTGGTCATCGGCCAAGGAGCGAAGCCGGGTGGCGGAGGTATGTTGCTCGGACAGAAAGTCAGCGAGCGTGTCGCTGGCATGAGAACGCTTCCGGCGGGAATTGATCAGCGTTCCGCCTGCCGGCATCCCGATTGGACCGGCCCCGACGACCTGACGATCAAGATCAACGAACTCCGCGAGATCACCGACTGGCAAGTCCCGATCTATGTGAAGATGGGAGCCACTCGCGTCCGCGAAGACGTGAAGCTCGCCGTCAAAGCCGGAGCCGATGTTGTCGTCATCGACGGCATGCAGGGAGGCACGGCCGCGACTCAGCAATGCTTCATCGAGCACGCCGGCATCCCGACGCTCGCCGCGCTGCCGCTCGCTGTGCAGGCGCTCGAAGAGATGGACGTGTTCGGCACCGTGCAACTCATCATCTCCGGCGGCATCCGTTCTGGAGCCGATGTCGCGAAGGCTCTCGCTCTTGGAGCCGATGCCGTTGCGATTGGTCAAGCGGTGCTGATGGCACTCGGCTGCAACAGTTCGACATACTCGCACGAAGGCGAACGGATCGACGCGACTGATGACTACAAAAAACTCGGCACGGCCCCCGGCTATTGCCATCACTGCCACACCGGCCGCTGCCCCGTCGGCATCACGACACAAGCTCCCGATCTCGAAACTCGCATGACTCCCGAATGGGGAGCCAAACGGCTCAAGAATTACTTGCAAGTGCTGACGATGGAGCTGACCACGCTCGCGCGAGCCTGCGGCAAATCCAACGTGCATCACCTGGAACGCGAAGACCTCGTCGCCCTGACCATCGAAGCCGCCGCGATGGCGAAAGTCCCGCTCGCCGGAACCAACTGGATTCCGGGCCAATAACTTTGGAGTCACCATGAACGACCGCAATGCTCTGCGCAAGCGTCTGGAGCAGGAGAAAATTGAATTCATCCTCGTCCAATTCGTGGACATTCACGGAGCGGCGAAAGGGAAGATGGTCCCGGTGTCGTGTCTCGATGACGCGCTGGATGTCGGAGCGGGATTCGCCGGCGCGGCGATGTGGGGGATCGGGCAAGGGCCGCATGGGCATGACGTGATGGCGCGGATTGATCCGGCCACATGTACTCCGTTGGCGTGGATGCCGAATACCGCTCGGTTCGCGTCGAATCTGTTTGTGGATAATCAGCCGCATCCGTTTTGCTCGCGGACCAACTTGCAACGAGTGTTGAACGAGGCCAAAGCGAAAGGTTTCGTGTTCAACGTCGGCATGGAACCGGAGCACTTTCTGGTGACGCGCAACTGCGACGGCTCGATCCGCCCGTGGGATCCGGTGGGAGTCGATACGCTCGCGAAACCGTGCTACGACTATCGCTCGATGTCCGCCGCGATGGGCTATCTGCAAGACGTGACGACGGCGCTCAATCAGCTCGGCTGGGGCGCGTACCAGGTCGATCACGAGGACGCGAACGGGCAGTACGAAGTCAATTTCAACTACGCCGACGCGCTCGTCACCGCCGACCGGGTGACCTTCTTCCGCATGTTGAGCACCGAGATCGCCAAGAAGTACGGAGCGATCGTCACGCACATGCCCAAGCCGTTCTCCGACCGCACCGGCAGCGGCCTGCACGTTCACTTTCATCTGGCTGACGCAGAGTCGGGCAAGAATGTTTGCCTGGATCATGCCGACCCACGCGGCCTCGGCTTGTCGAAGCTGGCGTATCACTTCCTCGGCGGAGTCATCCACCACGCGCGAGCCATCTGCGCCGTCACCAGCCCGACGGTCAACTGCTACAAGCGGCTGCAAGTCGGAGCGGGTTTGACATCGAGCCGTTCGGGCTTCAACTGGACTCCGGCATTCGCCAGTTACGGCGACAACAACCGCACCCAAATGATCCGAGTCGCCGGCCCCGGCCACTGCGAAGACCGCACCGTCTCGGCCGGTTGCAATCCGTACTTGGCGTTGGCCGCGTTCCTGGCCGCCGGGTTGGACGGCATCGAAAACAAACTCGATCCGGGCGAACCGAACCTCGGCAACCTGTATCAACGCACGCTCGCCGACATCCGCGACTCCGGCATCAAGCTGCTCCCGCAATCGCTCAACGAAGCGGTCGAAGAACTCCGCAACGACGCCGTGGTGAAGTCGGCGCTGGGCGTGATCGCCGACGACTTCATCGACCTGAAATCCCGCGAGTGGCAGAGCTACCACAAGCAAGTGTCGGCGTGGGAAGTCGAGCAGTATTTGACGTCGCTGTGACTCGGAAGTTAGGCGGCAATGATGGGAGCATTCATTGGATATGGCGATGTAGGTGTCTGGGCCAGCAATCGCGAACGTGATGCGTTCCTCGATTGGTTTGCTGACAACCGTTGCCGACAAGGTGACGCACATTGGGAATTCTGTAAGTCAGAGGGAAATCGTTGGTCGGGTTGTGGGATCGACCTAGAAGACTTGATTCTAATTGGACTGCGCCAGGTTGTGTGTTTATCGCTGTTGTAAGTGTGGTTGTGCTATAGGTTTTTGAGATTGATGAAGATCTGAGAAAAAGGCGACCCTCCGTGTGTTGAACTGTTTCACGCGGAAACCACGGAGGGTCGGCC
>JBJXEX010000414.1:0-12365 GCA_046156195.1 Planctomycetaceae bacterium
CGCACGCGGCTCGCGTGCGTCGATTCCGAATCCTCGCACGCGAGCCGCGTGCGCCACAGCAGGCACGTTCGCGAGAACCGAGCCGACCGTCGTTCACGCCGTCTCCGCTTCTAACGGCACGATCGCAACCGCAACTTGCTCAGAAGCGGGACCGCCCGAACGACGCTCAGAACGCATGAAACTCCGACAACCGAGCGTTCCACGACAACAGGCATCGAGCGCATTCCCGCGCGGTTGAGAACTCGCGGAAGCACCGTCACAACCGGCGCGACACGACCCTGTGTTCCCGATTCACCATCAGCGTCAGGTGGATGGGGGCGGTTCGCACTTTGTTGAGCAATCGCCACGGATGGCGATACCATCGAACTTGAAAGAAGCTCGATCCCTGCCCAGGAATCACCACAGCATGAGCGATTCGACTAGCACGTTTGTTGACGGCCAGACCGTTGGGATTGATTTGGGGACGTCGTACTCCGCGCTGTCGCGGCTGGGGGAAGACGGGAATCCCGAAGTCATCAACAACTCGCACGACAGTCCGATCACGGCGTCGATCGTGGTGCTCGGCGAGAGCGGCAAGATCTTGGTCGGGCCGCAGCCGGATGTGTTGGCTCAGCAAGATCCGAATCGCGTGGTCATCGCGATCAAGCGTGAGATGGGCAACCCGCGGTTCTCGCTGCACTATCAAGAACGCCGCATGACCCCGGAACTGATCTCGTCGCTGATCCTGACGAAGCTCAAGACCGATGCCGAGAAAAAGATCGGCCCGATCGGCAACGCGGTCATCACCGTGCCGCATTACTTCAACGAACCCAAACGCGCCGCGACGCAGTACGCCGGCAAGATTGCCGGCCTCAACGTCGTGGACATCATCAATGAACCGACCGCCGCGACGCTCGCGTATGCTTGGACGAAGGGGGAGTTGGGACGGCTCGATGTGCCGGGCAAGACGAAAACGATTCTGGTCTACGACTTGGGAGGGGGCACGTTCGATGTGACGATCGTGCGATACACGCCGACGGAGTTCACGGTGCTCGCGACCGACGGCGACACCATGCTCGGCGGACTCGACTGGTCCGAACGTGTGCTCGATTTCGCGTGCGACAAGTTCGTTGCCAAGCATGGACTCGACCCGCGCGAGGATCCTCAGGCCAAGTTCTCGCTGATGCGCGAATGCGAAGCGGCCAAGCGGGAACTCAGTCATTGGGCCAAAACCAAGATCGAAGTCACCTTCCACGGCCAAACATTGCCGGTCGAACTCAAACGCCAGGAGTTCGAGCAGATGACGCTCGACTTGCTGCAACGCACACGCGACACGACCGAGTTCGTGCTGGAGAACAACAACGTCTCCCGCGAGGAACTCAGTGAGGTCTTGATGGTGGGGGGGAGCACGTCGATCCCCGCCGTCGTCGAGATGCTCGAAAAGCTGACTGGTAAACGGCCGTCGAAGGTGCTGAATCCGCAACTCGCGGTCGCTCAAGGAGCCGCCATTCACGCGGCGATTCTCGAAGCCAAAGCGACCGACGCGCAGGGCCGGCTCTCCCCAGCCCTGCTCAAGCGTCTGCGATCCGTCACCACGACCGATGTGAATTCGCACTCGCTGGGTGTCGAAATCACGGACCCCAAGAATCCGAACCTCAAGAGCAATCACATCATGATCCCGCGGAACTCGCGGCTCCCCTGCGGGACGAAGCAGAAGTTCGTCACAAATACAGAGACGCCGCAAAGCATCGTCATTCGATTGCTGCAAGGCGAAGTCAGCGACGTCTCCGCCTGCAACTACATCGGCGATGTCCGGATCAGCAAGCTGCCCAAGGCGCTACCGGTCGGTTCGCCGGTCGAGATCGTCTACAGCTACGACCATCGCGGCCACATCACCGTCGCCGCGAAAGAACTGACCGGCGGAGGTTCCGCAGCCGTCGAGATCGCCTGGGACGGAGCACTCGACAGCCATGCCATCGAAACGCTGCGGGAACTGACACGGCAATATCACGTCGAATAAATAGTGCGGCGAAGCCGCATGTAACCCGAAGCGTCAGCGAGGGCGGACGCTCCAAAACGCTTTGAATTCGGAGTTGCTTGAATCGCCCGCCCTCGCTGACGCTTCGGGTTACATAACTTTGGGCCGCCCTCGCTCGCCAATCCGTTCATGGCCGCGCCGTCCACCAGTCACGACGACGGCAACCTCAACTCCGGTAACTCGGCCGAGCGTGTCCCCGGCAATGGCCGATTGTCCTCCGCGCGAAACGTGAACACGGCCGAGTACTTTGTCTGCGTCGTGTGATTGCGACTCGCCGCGTGCAGCGTCTTCGCGTGGAAGAACAACACGTCACCCGGATCAAGCTCGACCGGAACCGCGTTCGCGATGACCGCTTGGTTCTCAGGCAGATCGCCACGAAAGAAGAGCGAGTCGTCGAATCGCGAACGCTCAATGCTCATGCGGTGTGAACCGGGGATGACTCGGAGGCAGCCGTTCTCGACCCGCTCCGGCACCAGCGCCATCCAGACGCTGATGAGGTCGGGACGCTGATAGGCCCAATAGCGAATGTCTTGATGCCAGCCGGTGTCGCTGCTGAATTTCGGCTGCTTGGTCATGATGCAGTTGTGATGCGCCAGCGGCATAACCACGCGCGGGCCGAGCAAATCGGCAAGCCGATCCGTCAGTTCGCGATCGCTGAGCCATTGCGTGAAGACGGAATTCCGCGAGTGCGCCTGCTTGAGCCGCCGAATCGTCCGGCCTCCCTCGGCCGCGAGCGAGGCGGGCGCACCGGGATAGTGCAATTCGGCTTCGTATTCGATCGGGCCAATTTCTCGCTCGATGCCGTCCAGCGTCACGGCCAGCATCTGCTCACGCACCGCCGCCGGAATGAGCTGCCGAAAGACCAGAAATCCGGCGTGCTGAAATCGCTCCCACTCCGCCATGCTCAGCCGCCGCAATGGCTCGATCGGCGACGGAGGGGGCGGCACGGAATCCAGAAAATCAGCAGCGGTGTTCATGAGCATCAATCATCGAAAGAGTCAGCAGCGATCTCGCGCCGCATCGTCCTGCTTGAGGATGTGGATCGCAAGCGAAGCTCCAATTCGACAGCGAATGAAGGAAGCGAGCGAATCGGAGAGACTGTGAAGATTTTGGAGCCGCGACCGTGAGGGAGCGGTTGCTTTCAAGACTGACGACCGCTCCCTCACGGTCACGGCTCAAATCTTCACCGTCTCTGAGTGCGACGTGCGTCTAGCGACGAAAAGTCCGAAAGGCTGGTTCCGCTCAAGTGTCTCGGCCGTCATTCGGCACAAGTCGTCATGGTCGACGCGATGAGTGTGCGATGGGTATTCTGACCAGCAACAGTGTCCCCTCATCTCACCTCTTTTGTAGCAAGGTGTTTTATGGCCAACAGCATCATCAAACCCGAACTCCTCGATCAGTCGATTCTGTTTGCGAGGCTCGCCGCCGCCTCGTATCTCGACACCACTGCGGCTGCGGTCCCAGGATTGGAAAAGCTCAAGAACGAACTACGACTCAACGAAGAGAACTCGGCCAACAAAACCGACACGCAGGCGTTGCTGGGCCGCTGGAACAACGATGTCGTGATCGCTTTCCGCGGCACAGAGAACAAGCTCAGCGATTGGTGGACCGATCTGAAAGGGGAACTCGTTCCACACCCGGAAGGCATCGGCCGAATTCACAAGGGCTTCAAGACGGCGTCCGAATCGGTTCATCGCCACATTGTCCGTTTCATTAAGAACGTCGCCGTTTCCGAAACCCGCCTGTATATTTGTGGCCACAGCCTCGGCGGGGCCATGGCACTGATCACCGCCGGCCGATTGGCCGCCGATGCAAGTCTCCCCCCAATCCGCGGTGTCTTCACTTACGGATCACCTCGCATCGGGGACACCGACCATGTCACCGCCTATCGCACGTTGCCAGTGGGTCCGAAGACGAACATGTGGATCGCGGCCGGAGATCCCGTCGCACGCGTCGCCCCGCATTCCTTCCAATACCGTCACGCCGCAGAGAAGCAGTACACGCTCAATCAAGGGGCCATCGGGATCACCGAACTCGACAGCCTGGTGGCCTTCCAGGAGGAAGAGGCGGCCATGGCCAAATTCCCGATCATCCAAGGAGCACTCGGCGTCTTCGGACGTCTGAAAAATGCCTTCCAAAACCTCGACGCCGCCGAGCACAGCATCAACGACTCGTACCTGAAACAACTGCTGCTCGCCAAGAAATCTGTGTGACGAGGGATAACGGGGTCACAAAAACAGCAGCCCCGCATCAAGGGATGCGGGGCTGCGTGAATCGAACGCTGTCTGATCAGAATTGCCGACTGAGTTATTCCTCCGACTTGGTGTCGTTGTTTTCCTTGGCCGCTTGAGCGTTATCGTTGACCGCGTCCGGCTTCGCGTCTTGATCGTTCGGCTGGTCTTTCTTCTGCGAGAGGGCGACCAGTTTCTGTCGCAGGTCGGCCAGTTCCTCGCCGGCCTTCTTCAACTCGGCGGCGACTTGAGCCTGCTCGTCGCGGGCCTGCTTGGCGGCTTGTCGTTCTTTGACCAGCGCGGTTTCCTCATTGAGCAGCTCCGTCTGAACTCGAGTCAGTTGCTCGCCGAGTTCCGACTTCGCTTTGCTGAGTTCCGCCTTCTCTTTGGCGAGTTCATCCTTCGCTTGTTCGGCGGCGGCTGCGGCGGCATCCGCGTCTCGCTTGGCCTTCGTCGCGTCCACCGCCACTTGCTTCGCGAGGGCCGCCTGCTGCTTCTGATCTTGAGCCACTTTCGCCGACTCGCTGGATGCGGCACGAGCCTGGTCACGTTCCGCGATCGCCGAGTCACGATCGCGCTGGGACTTGTCACGCTGCGCGACGGCCGCGTCACGCTCGCTCTGAAACCGATCTCGCTCGGCGATCGCGGTGTTGCGGTCGGCAATGGCCGCCTGAAGCTCCGCCTGCAACTGAGCCAGGTCCGCTTGCAGGCTGTTTTTTTCCTGAGTCACCTGAGCCAACTTGGCTTCCGCCTGAGTGGCGTCTTCGGCACGTTTGAGCGAGACGTGATAGGGCAAGAGCGTTCCCGCGCAACATTGCGCTTGCAGGTAGGCCGGCCACGGATCGCAACCGCAGACACGATCTTTACCGACTGCATTCGAGACCCATCCCGTGACCATCAACAGACCCATCAGAAGGGCATGCTTCTTCATGGCGACACTCCAAAAAATTGGTTGTTTGATGTGTTGAAGCTCGGTCCCCACAGACCGTGCGAATCTCAACCTCGGCTGGGCGAATTCGTCCCAGCCCGGCACCGACCGGCAAAAATTGCCGCGGCCACAGAAGACATCGGCCGCGCTGGATGGCTTCCGTGACCTGCGGGATTGTGTCACCGGGGAAACCCGCGGAGACTGAATCGGTCATACCCGTCGTTCCGGCTATGCAAATCGCGTGGCTGCCCGACGGTGGCGATCGCGTCGGTGTCCAATGCGGGACTCAGCCCACCCGGAGATCGAAACCGAATGGACCGGATGGAGACACCTCGCATCTCGGCATCGGTCGGCAGATGCCCCAGCAGATCGATCACCAATCCACCGCCCGGCAAGCGATTCAGCCAACCCATACTGCCGAGCGCCACCGTTCGCGCCAGCGAACACGGAAGCGAACGCTGAGGTCGGGGTTCATGCGGCAGATTTGCACGCTGAGCTTGCCGAAGTTTTTGATTTCCTGATCGACGTGCGGGTCGAAGGCGAAGCCCAGGATGTAGAGCAAATCAAAGCCTCGGCCTTTGACCGTTTCCTTGGCGGCTTCTTTGATGAGTTCCGGGCCGACGGTGCCATGTTCGGGGCCGATGCGGTTGGCAGTTTTCTTTTTGGCCATCTCGTTCTCTTGGATGTGACAGAGGAATTGCTTGGTGACCTTGGCCATCGCTCGCGAAAGATCAGGACTCGGTGAGCGGTCGCGCGCGTTTGGCAACAGCCACGATTTGGTCCAGCTTCTCGATGATCTCAGGATGGATGTCGGAAACACTCACGAAGCGGGCTAATTCGTGGTAATTCGTCTTGCGCATCAAATTTGGAAGTTCGAGACGTTGGTAGTACTCGGCGAAAAGCGGATCGAGGAAATCATCCGTCGCCTTCATGTTGATCCACCAGGAATCGGCGGGATTCCGCAGGGCAATCGGCGGCACTCGATCTCCGATCAATTCTTCCATCAGCCTCTTTCGCGGTTCGGCAAAGAGTCCCGATGGTTCTTCGGAACCCGCGAACGTCAGCAAGACGTGCGGAAGGCAGAGATAGTTTTCCAACTCTCTGCGAGTCCACATCGTTCCCACCGCTCCCAGGTCGGTCGGCATCGGACGGTCGAGACGATCAAAGATCGCAATTCCGACCAAGTCGGGCTTTGCTTCGCGAATTCCAAAGAAATGTTTGCTGACCTCGCGAGGCTGGTTGCAAACGAAATGGACGAAGGGGGCTTGCAAATGCTCTGCGGCCGGATGTTTCAGGCATTCGGCGAAGGCCCGCAGGATGGCCAGATCGGTGGAGCCTTCCAGATACAGAATCCAACCGCGCTGTTCCGCTTGGTAGTAATTCTCAAAGCCGATCTCTTTCAGAGCCTTGGCCGTCTGATGGCCACGGTCGTCGATCCGATGCGGACGACCGACGAACGACACGACGACGTCGCGATCCGCCGCCTCATTCAACAGCACTTCCGAATGGCTGGCGGCGATGATTTGCGATTTCTGACTTTGCGCAACCTCGGTAATCAACTGATAGGTTTGACGCTGTCGCAGAATTTCCAAATGCGCATCCGGCTCGTCGAGAAGCAAGACGGTGTTGGGATTGGCATAAAGGTACGCCAGCAAGAGCAGAGTCTGTTGCAGTCCGCGACCAGAACACGCGAGATCCAACGTCGTGCCACGTTCCTGATATTCCATGACGATTTCGCTGCGTTCTTGAACCAATGTCGGAGACTGCAAAGTCACTCCGAACAACGCTTGAATCCTCCGCGTGATCTCGTGCCAAAACGGGACAGAGTCGGGATTGCTGACGAGTTGGTAGCAAAGATTGCGCAACACCTGCGCCGTTTGACCTTGGCCGATGAGGAAGCCGACTTCGCCGGACTGCTTGATGAATTCTCGATCCGACAGCCCCGACATTGGTGGCAGATAGGCGACTTTCGTGTTGGCCGCAACGTCCGGAATTTGTGAGAACTTGGCCAGCTTCACTTGCACGTGCTGATATTCGGGGAGCCGCAATGGACGGCACACGAACGATTCGTCGTTGCTGAAATCAAACTCCAAACCGCACGTCCACGGCAGCCCGTCGCTGATCCCGGAGACTTCAATATCGATGCGGATGTTTTTCGTACGAGACCGCGCTGCCGGATCGGGTTCCGCCAAATTTCCTTCGCGAACATGCAGGTCGCGCCACAGAAGATTGGCGGTCGGGATGGGAATCGGCACGAGATCGCGGCGATTGATGGTGACGCCGGGACGCTTTTCGGGGGACGCCTTTCCCCCACGTTTCGCGTTCCACAATCGCAATCCCACATCCCACAGCGCGACTGCTTGCAGGGCCGATGTCTTGCCGGAATTGTTCGGACCAATCAGCACGACGGACGGCCCCAGTTCGATGGAGACCTCACGAAATCTCTTGAAATTGCGAATCGTCAAATTGGTCAGCATGTTATTCCCTCCCTGAGAACCACCACACCCTGGCGAATCTTAGTTGTTGCATCCCACGGGTCGTCGATCTCGAGGAATGCCCAGCGTCCGAAGGCTCCCTCGTTGTTTACGGCGGGAATCCAGAGTGTCTTCGCGGTCGCGACCTTGGCCGCTTTGTCCTTCTTCTTTTCGCCAGTGACTTCCAGGATCAGATTCAGTAAGTCGTCCGGGCCGTGTCCGTCGTCGATGCAGGCGATGAAGTCGGGGATGTAGCGCTTCTCTTCGCCGTGGTGTTCGTGGTGTGCTTGTGCCCTCCCTCACGCCACAACTTCACCCGCTCGCGAACTTGATTGATGAAGTAATTCTCCTCAACCCGGTCCTGGATCCATTCGTTGTCGAGCGCGAGCTGCTTGCTCCCTTTGCTTTTCTACTTCGCCTTGGGGATCGGGACAAAGTAAGAACTCACCCTCCGTCCCGGGACGATCTCGTTGGTGATTCCATGATCGCCAAATTGGAATGCCGCGATGGCTCAAGAAATGGCGAATTGATGACGGGTTGCTCGATGACAATTTGAGACATGGGCATCCGCTTCCGACTTCGCGAGCGTCGTGGCACAAACGATGAACAAGCACGAGGCTCATCATGTTGACGATCCAAGGGCATGACGCAAAGGCTCGACGCTGGACCACGACTGAGCCATCGAATGCCACTCGACATCAAACGATCGAACGGTTGCCATCCACGCCGATCTGGAACGCTCACGATGTCGTGAGAGCAGGTGCAAGTTTCTCGGAGATGGTGAGTCCCATCGGTGGCGACGCGCGGGCTGAATCAATAGCCTGCGACAACTTCGGGAGTGTACGCGGCTCTGGTGACCGCCCTGGGCTTCAAACCCAGTGTGGCGTCTGAAAAGACGCTAGGTGGGTTCGATTCCCATCCACTCCCGCTTTGATCGAAAAATGTCGGCAAGTCCCGCGTTTCTTCGGCGATTGTGTGTTGGAGGGTTTGCGAATCGGTGGCGTTGAAACTCTCGGATGAAGAGGCAGGGAACTGAACAAAAGAGAATGTTTTCGTTGACTCTCACTCTCAGACCTGCCGATAATCTCCCTCGGAATTGCCCGCTTAACCGAACTGACGCCCTACGGCGTACTTTCCCCGCAAGGGGATAGGTGGCGGGTTTTTTATTGGGGCCACACTTCAACGCTCAGTTCTCTCGCGGCAATCAATTGGCGGTAGCTGTTGTCGCCGTGTTTGACGGAATGCCAGACGGCACCGCAAACCATATCTGCGAGTTGCACGAGATTGTTGGTCTCTGAATCCACGAGTTTGACCTTTTGGACGAGCCGTTGCTCTGCCGTGTTCACCTCCCGCTTGAGGTCGTTGGCGAACGATTGACGAAACGCTTTGTTGCCCGATCCATCCACGATGACGGTGGCGTTTGTCAGATTGGGTTTCAGGCTCTCAAACACCAATCGAGTCGTTTCTTTGATGACCGACTCTTTGAACTGGAATCCTTGGCCGCTCAATTTTCGTTTGTTCAATAAACGACACACGCTTGCCGAGCGCGTCGGCGTAGCGGTTGAGCGTGCCGATGCGGAACGGATCGGCCGAACGGGATGGCGAACCGCGTGGCACGCGAATCCATCAGCGGCTTGAGCGACCGTCGAGCAGACGATTAGAGTGCTTCCATCGGAATGTGCCGATGAAACTTCTTGCTTCAATTCCGGGAGATCGACGGATGAATGTGATTCGAGCGTGTGCTGGTTTGGTGTGTTTGGTCGTCGTGGCGATTGCGGTGGCGGCCGATGAGTCAGGGACCGTGACGGTTCGCAGCGTGCATCTCTGCTGCGGCGGTTGTGTGGATGGAGCGAAAGGGGCGCTGGATGGCATCGAAGGGGTGTCGGATGTCAAAGCGGACGTCAACAGCAAGTCGGTGGTGTTCGCGGCCAAGAACGAGAAGGCCGCGATGAAGGGGATCGAGGCGCTCGCCGACAATGGCTTCTTCGGCAAGGCGGCGTTCGGCAAGAAAGACCTCGCCTTCCCGGATGTGGGCGCGAAGAAGGGGGAGAAACGGGACTCGGTGACGTTCACCGGAATTCATCTTTGCTGCGGAGCCTGTCGCAAGGCGGTTCACGAGGCGTTCACGAAATTGGATGGGCTGACCTCGATGGAAATCGACGCGGCGACCGAAACCGTGAAGCTCAACGGCAGCGGCCTGGTGGTGCTCGACGCGGTCGAACTGCTGCAAAAGGCCGGCTTCTATGGCAAGCTCGCCAAGGTCGAGAAGAAATAAGCGACGATCGCTCGCAGGCATTTCGTAGCGTAGGCGGCCCGCCTGCGACCGCGTCTACGGACGGGACTCAGGCGAGCCGCCTGAGCTACGAACTGGGGAGATTGATCGGGGTCAGTCCCGGCACGACATCGCGGGCGAGGGCCACCAAGTGAGGATGACAAGTGAAGAACAGCACTTGAGCCGACTTCGCAATGTCAGCCAGGGTGCTGAGCGTTTGACGAGTTCGCCGTTCGTCGAAGTTGACCAGCACGTCGTCGATGATGATCGGCAGCGGTTGGCTCTTTTCGCAGTAGTGCAGGACGTAGGCGAGGCGGATCGCCAGATAAAGTTGCTCGCGAGTGCCGGTACTTAATTGATCGGGAGTTCGCTCGACTCCATCAGACCGCCGAATGAGAACGTGCGACTGACCGCCTCCCGACTTGTCGAACCCGATGTACTTGCCGTCCGTCATTTGACCGAGCAAGCGTGAAACGGTCGCGATCATTTCGGGTTGATTCTCTTTCTCGAAGCGGCTGACGGCCGCGTTGAGCAGATGCCGGGCGTAGACCAGCGGCAGGTAGCGATCGACCTCGGCCGCCAACTGAGATCGCTTGCGAGACAACTCCTCGTTGAGGCTCGCCACTTGGCCGGAACCGTCGAGCTGAGCCAACTCCTTCCGCGCCGCACCGACGGCTTCGTCCGCTTCGCGTTTGAGTTGTTCCTGCTGCCGAAGCTGCTCGCCCAGATCGCGCTGCTCCCCTTCGAGAACGGTTCGCTCGCTACAAGCGATTGAGGCTTCAAACTCTTCCCGTTCGTCCCCCGCGCGAATCAAGTCGATCTCGCGTTGGAGTTGCTCGATCTCGCTGTCCAGCCGGATGACCTTCTCCGTTCGCGCGACGACTTCAAGGAACTCTGTTTCGTTCGTGGCGTTGGCCAGAGCGAAGAGACTGGCTCGTTCCGAGTCCTGTTGATTGTGTCGATCGTTGAGCGACCGCAATTGCTCGCGCGCGGCGGCCAGCTTGCGCGACAGTTCGTCGTGTCTCCGTTGAGCCTCGACCGCTTGCTCGACTTGTTCGGACAACTTGTCGCTGGCCAACTCGGCAGGGAGTCGCAGGAGTTCGGGAGCAAGCGCCTCACACAGCGAACGGACTCGCTGATCGAATTCCTGGATGCGTGCCTGCATCGCGTCGATGCGAGCTTGTTCGCCGGGCAGGCCATCCAGACGGACGCGCGTCGCGCTCAGCTTGTCGATGACTTCGCGAGCCAGTTCCGCGTCCCAGTGGGTCGGCAGATTGAGTCGGCTCAAGACCGCTTGCCATTCGGCGTTCGCGGTCGTCGCGCGGGTTGCGAGGCTTTGTAATTCGGCGTCGTACTTCGCGAGCTGCTTTTCGAGCCGTCGAATTTCTTTCTGCAACTCCGACTTTCGCCGCTGCCGGTCTTTCGCGTCATCGACCTCCTGTTTGGCAAGTTGCAACAACCGTAGCACAGGCGGCTCGCCTGTGACTCCCACAGCTCCAACCGGCGGGCGAGTCGCCTGCTCGGCGTTCGCGGTGCCGACTGCGGCGCGGAGCCGCTGCTCGAACGCGGTGACTTGCTGGCTCCGTCGCGACTGCGCCTCCAGCAGTTCGTCGCGCTGAGCGATCGTCGCGCAAACGGCCTCGTGATCATTGAGCCAGCCGAGCATCGCGTCGGGGGCGAGCGGCTCGAAGCCACACGGTTGCCAGAGCATCAACCACTTCGTCTGCAACTCGACCTGCTGTTGATCGAGTGCCGCGATGCGTTCCCGTTTTTGATCGAGTCGCGTGGCCAGTGCGGCGAGTTGTCGGCGCAGCCCTTCGCGCTCGGCGACCTCGTTCGCGTTGTCATAGATTTGATCGGCGATGTTGTCCGCGACGCGAACGGCTTGCTCATAGCCATCGGGGAGCGACGCAGCAAATTCGCTTGGTGAGCCGGAGGGGGTCAGCCCCCGGACATTCGTGCTGGTCCGGGGGCTAACGTCCTCCGGCTCACCCGTGTCACCGAGTTTGGAATTGGCTCCATTGATCCACGCGGCGATCGCTGCATCGGCCGGCTCGCCCGCGATGTATTTCTGACGGACGAGTTGCCAACCGGCATCGCGTCGCGAGCGAACCACATCGCGCTCTCCAAGGCTCGGAACGACATGCCTCGACATCGCGGTGGCCAACGATTTTTCGATCTCGCGCCGCTCGGCATCGTCCTGTTCCCACGAGGCCGTCGCGGATCGAACTTTCTCGCGCACGTCGGCAAAGCGAGTCTCGAAATCAGAGACGGTCTCGCGGCGCGGAACGGGCAATTCCAGGTAGCCACCGTCGCCACTGCCTGTCGAAAAAGTCGGAATCATGTAACCCGAAGCGTCAGCGAGGGTCGGAATCTTCGAGAAATCACAATCCAAACTCCCTCGCTGACGCTTCGGGTTACATTTTTCGACACACTCGCCAGA
>JBJXEX010000423.1:0-38473 GCA_046156195.1 Planctomycetaceae bacterium
TAGCCTCGGGCTTCGAGCACTAACAAAGTCCGAGAAACAAAGGCCCGAGGCTAGCGCCGACGGCTCATGGCGACACTAACCGAACGGTATTGCGATTAGGCTTCGATCATCGCCGGCTTCTTGAGCATCTGGCTGACTTGCTCCACACCGGCTTCGATCGCCCCTTCGGTGCCGACTTGAGCGGCGGTTTGCATGGCGTTGAGGATCTTCAGCGTGTCCTCGTCTTCATCGCCGGCTTGGAAGGTCGCGTCCGCTTCATCCAGCGAGCCGAGCAACTTGGTGAAGCGTTCCATTTGGAACTGACCTTCGATCGTGGCTTGCTCGATGTAAGCCTGGAGCTCCACCAGATCCATCTTGCCGACCAGTCCTTCCATGCCCAGGTCTTTGAGCAGCCGCTCGTTTTCCTTGAGCTGCACCACGCCGTTGAGCACGCGCAGGTTCTTGGAGATCAGCGTGAGCTGCCGGTCCTTGGCGAGCGTCAGCCCATCCAGCTCCTTGATCTTGCGAGCGATCTGCAACCGCTGCCGCTCCGAGCCACCTTCGACTCCCTTGCGGAAGAACGCTTCCTTCTGGCGTTCGAGGTCTTCGATCTCTTTGGTGATCTTCAACTCGGTCTGCTCGATGCGAATGCGTTCGCGGCGAACCTCTTCGGAGTTGAGCGTAGCCAAGGTGTCCTTGACCGGCCGCTTGGAGAACAGAGCTTTGAACAGGTTCAGAATTTTTTCCCAGACGGACATGGCATCTCTCCCGCAGTGCTGTTTGGAGTGTTCGAGCCGTTCCAGCGACGGCGACACCAACAGATAAGCGGGAATCGCGGCGAGGCTTGCGAAGAATGCGATAGGAATTTTGGCGAACCGCACGGAGTGATACCGCTCACGAGTCGAATGAGCTGTTTAACCCCAACGCCGTTCGGCGTGGGCGAGAGCGTCAAACGACTCGCGCGCACGCCGATGGCGTAGCGGTTAAACATCGCGGCGGAGCCGCAACCAAATGTAACCCGAAGCGTCAGCGCGGGCGGGTCCTCCCGCGCTGACGCGTCGGGTTACATTGTCGGCGAGGCTCAGAAATGCGCGCAAGCCGGCAAGAAATCGCGAACTAGTAGTACATTGGACCCCCGATCTCGCATCGTGTTACTTGGCCGCTGGCTGCGAGAGCACCCAACCGAACGAGGTGAGGTTGTCCATACGCAGCTCGAACCGCTGAGCGGCCTGTTGCATCGCGAGGACGATGATCCGTTCGGACTCGGACAATTCTTGAGCCAGTGAACTCGCGGCGAGGCTCATCTCCAACGGCAGCTTGCTTTCGATGTGCTGCACGATGCGCGCGACTTTGTGATGGTCATCCTCGAAGTCGAACAAGGTTTCCAACGAGAGGACTCGCAGATCGTTGTCACGGATGTAGCGCGAGTCGTCGGTCAGGTCGAGCAACACCAACGAGCGGTTTGCATCGAAGTACGCATCCGCCGACGTGCCTCGCACAAAGTCTTGAGCCGACTGATCCCAACCGGTGAGCGAGGCCAAACAGACAACCTGTGGAGCCGTCGCGCTAGCCGACGGAAGCTGTCGCAGCACGCATTGAATTTCGGCCACGCCTAACGGTCCTTGATCCTGACCGGTGGCTCGATAACAAGCCGCTCGGCCGAGGGTATGCAGTGAGACCTGCGGCAGTCCCGCGGGCAAAGCGGCTCGACCCAAGAAGCGTTTGGGGGCTTGCCAAGTCAGCTTCTGCGATCCCAATCGAGGGAGCGTCTGGTCTTGGTCAACCTGACGACCGACCGCCGCGCCGCTCAGAGAGATCGGCGTGGCGGCGAGCGTCACCGAATAGGTCTGTCCGCTGGCTGAGTCACGGTACTCAGTCAACCGCTCGACCGCATGTTGCCACTTGCCCAGGAAGTGCTCTTCCCGACGGCACGCTTCCGCAGCCGTGAGCGTGATACCGTTCGGCGTTAGGCCCTGGCTCCGTGCGATTGGCCGGGGGCTAACGCCCTCCGGCTCACCTGGGTCGGTTGATTGAGTTTGAGTAGCAGGCACATTCCATGTGCCGTCCGCATTTCCCTGGCTAACGGCACATGGAATGTGCCTGCTACTTCGGACGCAATGGCGGCAATGGACTTGAGCCTGCCCGTCGATTTGCAGACGCTGCCCGATGCCATGAGCAGTGAAGATCGGGCGTCCGCATTGAGCACAGTTGCCGGGCAGTGGCTGTGAATTCTCCGAGCCGCGACCGTGAGGGAGCGGTGAATGACCAGGACCGACGACCGCTCCCTGACGGTCGCGGCTCAAAAACATGTCACGGTCTCGGCTCAAATTCTCACGCTCGCGGCTCTGAGCTTCACCGTCTGGCACGAGCACCGAGCGGGGGTCTCCGTGCAGCACATAACTGGCCCACAGCAGATTCGTTTCTTGCAGTTCTTCGATCAGCTTGAGTCGCCCCAATCGCACGGCCTCTCCAATGGAGCGGCCCGCCAGCACGGCTTGATAGAACGCGGTCACGAAGCTGCGACTGTCGGCATCGCGGATCGGCACGCACGCTCCGAGGAAGTACTCGCAACCTTGCTGAGTCAATTGTTCCAGCACCGTCAGCGGGGCATCGGGGGCAGACGGCTGTTCGGCGGAGCCACAGGCGTTGGCGAACACAAAGCGAGGCACACGTCGCAGTCCCGCATCTCGCAGAGTGGCCGAAGTCAGCAAGCCATCTCGAAACAACCAACCGCGCACGCCCGCTTGATCGTCGCTCTTCGTCGCGTGACCGCACACATGCAGCCAGTCCGCGGCGGCGAACGTGCGGAGCGCATCGTCGATCGTCAGGAAAGAGGTCTGCGGAGTCAGCGGCGACGGCTTGGCAAGTTGCAGCACATCCGGTCGTCGTTCCCACAACCAGCGGATGTCGCCCGCTTCGTACTGGGCATAGAGCAACTCGAACGTCGCGTCCGCCAACAGCGTCGCGTGGATGAGCGGCTTCACTTGTCGTCCGGAGTGAGGCGTGACCATCTCCGACCTCGATTCGTGTCCCCTCCCCACCGCCGTGATCCGTCCGAGGAACTCGTCTCCGATGACCAACATCTCGACGGGAATCCCGCGCACCTCGCACTGCGTGTCGATGAGCAGACTCTCCGGCCGTTGCTGTTTGATCCGCTGGAGCAACGTCTCGCCGACCAACAACCGACCCAGCCGTTCGCCCGCCAGTTGCAAGTCCTCGACGTCATACTCCGTGCCATCGCGCTGAGACTGAAATGCCAGCGTCCGGTGGATCTCTTGAGTGAGTTCCGCAATCCGATCTCGCGGAGCCTCGTCCGAGAAGGTTCCCAGCGTCTTGCGGGAATCTCGACAGACGAGCGATGTTTCGACTCGACCTTGCGATGCCTGAATCGTGAGTTGCCAATGTGACATGATGAGCTTTCAGAAATACGACGAAGTGGAAACCAAGGTGGCACGACGCTCCGCGTCGTGAGTTGCGACGCGGAGCGTCGCACCACAATTTATGTGCGAGTCGCATCAATATGACCGCAAACAAAACCAAAGTAAGGGATCGTCAACAACACGGCGGCCACGAGGGCCAGCGGGGTATACGCGGTGTCGAGCCAACGTCCCCAGGCGACCCACGCCAGGCCTGCCATCACCGCTCCGAAGAACGCAATCAGACCGGCGTTCACGGCATTGGATTCTCTCGCCAGCAATGACGAGATCGCTCCCGCGAACAGCCACGGCGAGAGGAACACCGCGATGAGCCAAGCCCCCGCGCCGATCAACAGAGGGTCACGCCAAGCGGTCACGGTGGCGCGGACGTTGGCCAGATTGTCACCCGTTGACGGCCGCGACGGTTGCTTCTGCGGAGGCACCTGAGTCGATTGCGACTCCGGGACCACGACTTCGCGGTCGTAAATCGTGCGTGCCGTCTGCACGTCCCAGAGCTGCACTTTGGCTCGCAACCGCGACTGCTCGACGGGGAAAGTGACCCAGTCGATCACTTCTCCGTAGATCAGATACCGGCAATCCGAAGACTTGCCCGCGCGTTCAATCTCCGCTTCGACCACGCTGGCCTCGCGCGGTTGCACATAGCTCCAAGACTTCTCGATCCAAGTCGGTTCGACGATCTGCACGTTTTGGCGACCGACCCAGAGTTTGATCTGCTCGGCCACTTCACCGTGGTTGTCATTCACAAACGGAGCCACCGCCACCTTGGGCCGGCCATCCAGCTTGGGGAGTTCGATCGCGACCTTCCGAGCCAACTGCGACATGTGGCCATCGCGCAATCGGCTGTCTTCGCTCCCGGTGCCATCCAGGAACTTGTAGCCAAAGAAGCCCGCGACGACCGCAAACAGCCAAAAGATGCTTCTGCCATTCAACTCGTAGCGAATCATGTCCAATCTCCTCGTGATCAAAACCGCGGCGAACGATGCCGCCAGTTGTCTGACGAAGAGATAAGCGGGAATCGCAACCACCCTTGCGGGGAATTCGGAATTACCGCTCGACGATCAGGTCGCGGCTGAAGCGCGACAGCAACTCGCAGCCGTCGAGCGTCACGAGCACGTTGTCGATAATCCGCGCACCGAGTCGCTCGTCGCCGAGAAAGACCGGCGGTTCGACCGTGATGACCATGCCGGCTTGCAGCGTGTCGGTGCTGCCGCCGAAGAGGTAAATCGGCTCGGCCCAAGTCGGCGGCGATCCGGGAGCAAGACCGTAGCCGCTCAGATGCACTCGAGCGGAATCGAGTCCCGCGTCGGCGATCACTCGCTTCGCCGCTTCGTGCGGGACGATCGCGGGAACTCCGGCGCGAATCTCGGCCAGACAAGCGTCCGAGGCTCGACAGACGAGTTCATACAACTCGCGCATACGAGCGGTCGGTTCGCCCAAACAAAACTGACGGCCGATCGTGGCGGTGTAGCGTTTGAACGTCGCTCCGTATTCGATGTTGCCGAAATCGCCGCGCCGCAATCGCCGATCGGTCGGTGCCCCGTGACTGAAGCACGAGCGTTCGCCAGAGACGAGATTGATCGGACTGGCGGCCAAGCCACTGCCGGCGGTCAGCAGCGCGTGATAGACCTCTCCCGCGAGTTCCAGTTCGCTGCGTCCCTCGGCCAGAGACTTTGCGAACCGATCCATCGCGACGCCGGCGATGCGATTGGCTTCGCGGATGTATTCCAACTCCGTCGCCGACTTCACGAGCGTGAGATGGTGAATCAAGTTCGTCGCCTCGGCCACGAGCGAGTCACCCAAGAGTTGCTTGATCCGCACATAATGATGCGGGTGCAGATAAAACCCCGGCACCTCCATGCCGATTCGCGTTCCGGAAATGCCGAGCGACTCGATGACTCGCGCGAGTGCCGCGATCGGGTCATCGGGTTCGCCTCCTCCCCAAGAGTGAAGTTGATCGACCAGCGCGTCGTCTCGAAATTCATTCCGCTCGCCAGCGCGAGTCAGCACGCTGATCGGTCCCGGCTTGGCCGAGATCAGCAGACATTGAAACTCTTGGTAGCTCTTCGCATCCGAACCGGTCAGCCAGCGGATCGACACCGGATGAAACACCAGCAGCCAATCCAGCCCCGCCGCGCCGATCGCCTCACGAGCGCGCGATCGCCGAGTGGCAAATTCGTCCGCAGAGAAATCGTGTTTGGACATCGTTCAACTCACTGGCGCTTCGCGTTACTTTGGTGGCGGCTTGATCGCGAACCACAACAGCCCGCCGAGCGCGGTGATGACGCACGCGACCGTGATGGCTCCGGTCCAGCCGATGGATTTCGATTCGGCCATCAGCGGCGTGAGCACCGGCGAGATGAAACCGCCGATGTTGCCGCCGGTGTTCATGAACGCTCCGGCGAACCCGCGCGACTCGCCGCCGATGTCGGTCGCTGTCGTCCAGAAGACCCCTTCGCACATTCCCAACGCGCCCATCGAGATTGCGAGGTTGATCGAGACGCTCCAATGGTCGGTCTGGTTCACGGCCAGCAACGCGAACAGCGCACCCAGCCCCATGCCGGTCATCACGATGCAACGTCGCCCGCCAGCCGTGCCGAACCACTTGCAAGCGATACCGGTGCAGTAGCCGCCGATCGCCATACCCGCTCCCATTGCGAGAAAGATATAGAACGATGCCTGTCGCGAATCGGCATCGGACACTTGCAAGACCTTCTTGAAGTAATAGTCCATCCAATAGAAGAAGAGATATTGGAAGTATCCATAAGCCGCATAGCTGAGCGTCACCAGCCAAAGATTGACGTCGCGGAGCAGCAACCACTTGGCACGCGAATCGGCCTCGGTCGTGACCGCCGACTTCGCCAACGAGGGTGCCGCCAGCAACGGCGACGCGAACAATTTCCATAACACGCCGCAGAACACCAGCGCCGAACCGCTTGCGACAAACACCCACGGCCAAGCGAGATGGTCGATCAACCAACCGAAGATGTGATAACTGAAAGCGATTCCAAGCAACGCTCCCGCCGTGCGCAGGCCATTCACGGTGGCTCGATGGCGTTCGGACATCAAGACGGCCGCGACGTGGGCACCGCCCGGATGCAGCGGCGAGTTGCAGGCTCCCGACAAGCCGCGAATCACCAGCAGGCCAATCCACAGGCTCAATGGTGTGCTGGTGAGCCAGTCGAGTGCTCCGGTCAGGATCACGAAAGTGCCCAGCGACAGGCCGAACAACGTCAATGCGCGCCCCGAACCAATCCGGTCGATCAACCATCCCCCCGGCAACATCCCGATCGTGTAGACGACCAAAAACGTCGAGTAGACCAAGCCCATTTGGACTTCAGTGATCCCCAGCTTCTTGATGAAGACTTCGTTGCCAACGATCGCCAATCCCTCGCGGTTGAGATGTCCCAACGCCGTGTAGGCCATCAACAGCAGCACGATCCCCCAACGAGCGGAATCGGTTCGAGATCGCTCAGGCTCAGCAGTCATCGGGAACTCCAGAATGTGAGATGTCAGAGCCAGTGAAGTTTTGGAGCCGCGACGGAGAGTAGCCACGCTCGCCAGAGCGTGGGCCATTGAACTCCCCACGGCCTGGCGAGCGTGGCTACATGCCGAGCGACCTCACGGCTTCGACACCGCGTCGCAGACCAACTGATAATACTCGGCAATCTTATGGTCCTTGCCGGGAGCCACATCCGATTGCCGAATGACGATCAGGTCCAGGCTGGGAACCACAAAGATGTTATTGTCCCATCGGCCGAGCGCGGCGAACGCATCCTTCGGGACGGGCCACTTGTTGGTCGTATTGTTCCACCACAAGTAGCCATAAGACTTATTCAGCTCCTGCGAGGCGGCGATGGATTCGCTCAGCCACGCGGCGGGGACGATTTGCTTGCCGTTCCATTGGCCGTGATGCCGCACCAGCAGCCCGATCCGGCCCAGCGAACGAGCGGTCGTGTGACAACCGGAGTACGGCAACGCGAATCCCTCGCGACGTTCCCAAGTCAGGTCATCCGCCGCGATGCCGATCGGACGAAAGAGACGCTCGGCGAGAAACTCATCAATCTGCTGGCCGGTCGCTTTGTGAAAGACCGGACTGAGCAGCGCGAGTCCCGTGTTGTTGTAGTCCCATTTCGCGCCGGGTTCGTGATCCATCGGAGCGGTCTTCAGCGCATAGCTGAAAAGATCCTCCCGCATTCCGATGCCGGGATCGTTGTGGACTCCCGACGTCATGCTCAGCAGTTGCTTCACAGTGACGGCTCGCTTGCTGTCGGGACTGGCGTCGGGAATGTACTTGCCGACGGTGTGATCGAGAGCCAGCTTGCCATCGGCGATCGCCAGTCCGGTCGCCATGCTCGAAAGTGATTTGCTCGTCGAATACGCGGCAAACTTCGACTGGCGAGTTGCATCGCCGAAATACCACTCGGCAACGATGCGGCCGTGACGAATCACAACGCCCGACTTGCTGTTGTGCGACTCCAGCCACGTCTTGGCTTTCTCAAGCCCCGCGGCATCCACTCCCTGACTGGCCGGAGTGGCCGTTTCCCAGTCCGCCCCCGGCCAAACAGTTTGAGCGAGTGCTCCACGAACACAAAACGCAACAATCAATAACGCCAATACCGTCCGACAACGCATGATTGATTCTCCGAGTGTAGACCGAGTTTGAGGTGTTCCTGCGGTTGTTTATCCGCGATTCGGCTTTGCCATCCGCGGGCAACTTCCCCCAAGTCTGCCCGCGGATGGAAAGGCCGAACCGCGGATGGAAAAAGAGGTAGGTTTCATCGTCCGCAGTTACGGTTTGGGAGATTCCCAAAGGTTCTTCAATTGCACGACGGCTCCCCCTTTGGCTTTGCTTTCTTCGGCGGCTTGCATCAGAGCAAAAATCTCCAGAGTTTCGGCGGGCTGGACAGGGACTTGGCCGGTCTTGAAGAACTTGGCGATCTCGGTGGCGAGCGGTTTGTAGCCGACGTATTCGTCGTTCGTCGGGACGACTCCTTTGACCGGGACGCCGTGACCGTAGATGCCAGCGGTGGAGACTCCTTTGTCGCCGAAGACGGTCGCACTGTATTTGACCGCTCCCTCTTTGATGCCTCGGTACGTTCCGACGCGGCCGTCTTTCCATGTGGCGGTGATGGATTCAGTGGTCGGCGTCGAAGCACACGTCACCGACACGACGCCCGGTCCACCCATGATCGTGTAGAGCGTTTCGAGGCTGTGCAGCGGACGCCAGAACTTGTCCGCTTCGGGAGCCTTCGGATCCCAGGCACCGTAGACATCGCAGCCGATGACCTTGCCGACTTCAGGATGATTGACCATCCCCGCGAAGCCGGTGCTGAAGCGATGCTGTGAACTGCTCCAGCACGGGGTCTTCGTTTCAGCGGCGAGCTTCATGATCGCGACCGCATCTTCCGGCGAGGATGCCAACGGACGGCCGATGAAGAGTTTCTTACCCGCTCGCAGGACCGGCTCCGCCTGCTTGCGATGCAGTCGGGCATCCAGGCTGAAGATCATCACGCAATCGACTTTCGATAACAGCGCGTCGAGCGAATCGACCCACTCGATCGGCGGCACTGCGTCCTTCGGGTCTTTCGGAGTCTGATACATCTTCGAGAGCTGGTCTTTCCACTGTGCCCCAAGCTTCGCGCTATCGGGGTAGTCGTCGCTGCCGACCGGATAAGCGGCGACGACGCGCATTCCCTCGAAGACTCCCTCGGCGTGCGGCTTGTTGAGGAACTCCGTGTACGCGACCGACCCGTAGTTATCGATGCCGAGGATTCCGACGCGAATCAGATCCGCCGCTTGGGTACTTACCGTGGAGACGAGTCCCAGGACGATCAACGTCGCGAGTGTGGTGAGGTGACGAATCAAGTGGCTCTCCTTTGATCTGTGGTGGGATGGATGGAAAACAGAATCCGAAAGAGTCCAACGAATGGAAAGGAGACGACAAATGGATGCAGCCACAACATTCGTCGACTCCTTTTCATTCGTTGGACTCAGGTCTTCATCGTTGATCAAAACCTTGACCGGCCAACGCGGTGGAAGCGGAGCGTCATCAGGGCCACGTTTCCCCTGAAGCTCAGGTGAATGTTTCGGCGTCGCGAGCCTCGCGCTGATACTGTGCGATCTGTTCTGGAGAATATCCGAAGCGGCGCAGCATCAGGAGTTCACGCCAGTTTTCGGAGGATTCCGTCCCAGCGAAAAACAGTTCGACGAGCTTGTCCCAGCCAGAGGTTGGTCCGATCGCGCAATGAGTGAGCCATGCCGCGTCGAGGTACGCGGCACCGTAGGCCGAATGCTCCCCGGAAACGCCATGACGAGCCTCGTCGAGAACACTTTCATTCACAGGCTCATCGTCGCCAGACCCCGTTCTTTGCGAGAGCCGAATGACAGCCGTGCGCAACGCTTCGATCTCCAGCATCAATGCCAGAATGATTTGCCTGAGTGATGCGGAGTCGAATTTTTCGTCGGATGAAAACAAGGATTGTTTGATGTCCGTCATGGTCCGAGAACTCCGGAGTTATTGCTCGCGCCGAATCACGCGGTGGAAGTGCAACACAACTTCGCGGTCCACGACGCGGCGGACTCCTTCGACAAGGCACGACGGTTCGTGGTCGCTTTCGCCTTGTCGCTTGATCGTTTCCAGCGGAGTGCCCGGTGTGACGGTGAAGGTGCTCTGATGAATGATTTGGTTGCCGGCGTCGAGCTCCGGGACGATGAAGTGGATCGTGGCTCCGAACGTCAGCATGTTGCGGGCGTAGGCGTCTTCATACGGACGGAAACCGGGGAATGGCGGCAGCAGGCCATGATGCAAATTGATGATCCGGCCGCCGGCGAAACGCCAGCAAGTGCTCGGCGGCAAGATGCGCATGTAGCGCGCCAGCAGGATGTAATCGACGTTGTATTGGTCGAAGAGTTCGACCATGCGAGTGTTATCCGGATTGCCCTTCGCGTCGCCGACGTCGTGCCAGTCGATGCCGAATTGTTCGGCCACGCCACGGCAGGCAGAACGGTTGCCGATCATCACGGCCGGAGTCGCTTTCAATCGGCCATCGCGAATGGACCGCAGCACCGCCAGCGCCGGCTCTGGCCGATACGTCGCGCAGATGGCCAGTCTCGGCGGTCGAGCTTGTTCGTCGCGCGACCAAGTGCGGATCGACAAGCCTTTCATCTCGCCGATTTGATTCATGCGAGTCCGCAGCGTGGCGATCGACTCTTGGTCGGCGGGCCAGTCCACGCGAGTAAACATCGCGAAAAGTTTCTCGGTGTCGTGGTCGTACATCTGAATTTCATGGATGTTGGCCCCGGCCGACGCGAGATAATGAATGATCGGATCGGCGAGTCCGCGATTGTCGGGGCCAACGGCGGTGATGGTGACGTGCATGGGTTGAGTCCTTTGGGTGTGATGGCGCGGAAGGATGATTGCCAACGGCGGGTTTGCCAAGCGGATGCGGACTTGGTAACGATGTGGACCATGCTCAACGAACAACTTTTTCATCACGATGGTTTGAGTCTGAACTTCGCAACCGGGCCGCGTCATGGGCCGGCGCTGGTTTTCTTTCACGGAGTCATGCGGCGCTGGCAATGCTTCGTGCCGCTGATCTCGACGCTGAGTACGCGCTGGCACATTCACGCTCTCGATCATCGCGGGCACGGTGGGTCATCGCGGCCGAAGTTCGGATATCTGGTGCGCGACTATGTGCGAGACGGCGTCGCCTTCGTGCAGGAACAAGTGCAAGGTCCGGCGGTGTTGTACGGTCACTCGTTGGGAGCAATGGTCGCGGCAGGTGTCGCGGCCGAGCTGCCACAGCAAGTGCAAGGGGTCGTGCTGGAAGACCCGCCATTCGACACGATGGGACCGCGGATCAATCAGTCGGTGCTGCTGAGCTACTTCGCCGGAGTGCAGCCGTTCGCGGAATCGACGTTGCCGGTCGGTGTGCTCGCGCGGCAACTGGCCGAGATTCCGCTGACGACTCCGGGCAAGGCCGGCTCGATTCGATTGGGGGACACGCGAGACATGGCGTCGCTCCGATTCACGGCGAGATGTTTGAAGCCGCTCGATCGAGACGTACTCGCACCGATCATCTCAGGCCGTTGGCTGGAAGGCTTCGATTGGGCGGACGTGTTGAAGAAAATCAGTTGCCCCACGTTACTCCTTCAAGCCGACCCGTCCGTCGGCGGCATGTTGACCGACGCCGATGCCGCCGAGGCCGAACGATTGCTGCCGGATTGCTCGCGCGTGCGACTGCCGAAAGTCGGACACCTGATTCACTGGCTGCAAACCGAAACCTGCCTGCGGTTGGTCAACAGCTTCTTGGAATCGTTTTGAGCCGAACGCGCTAGCGTCGGGCGATTCTCGTTTTGTGAGCCGAACGCATTAGCGTCGGGCGATTCGCCGTCAAACATCACTGACCTAGGCCCGTGGCTAGCGCCATCGGCTCACGAGAGAGCTTCAACTTGACATCCATCGGAAGCCGAGAGACTCTGCTCGGCGTCCCGTTCATTCTCCAATCAGGAGCCTCACATGCGTGGCTTTCGTTGGCATCCGTGGGTTCGTGCATCGCTTGTCGTGGCTGGAGCGAGCTTATCGCTCGTCAATTCTTCGCAGGGTGGGCCGCTGGATGAGGCCAAAGTCCTCCGGACGTTGAAGCAGCGGTTTGATGAGAATCGCAACGACAAGCTCGACTCCGGCGAAGCGCGTCAGACGCGAGCGCGGCTCAAGAACTTGATGGAAGATCAATCGGAGCGCGAGATCAACATCCAAACGTGGCGCGACGACGTGCGCGAACTGTTACAGACGCTCGATCAAGATGGGGACAACCGACTCTCGGTCGTGGAACGAGACGCGGGACGAAATCTGCTCGACCGATTGATTCCTAGGGTGGACCCCCAAGCTCCGAAGGAACGCGAGACGCCCCGTTCCTCAGTCGGTCGAGAGAAGGACGCTGACCGCTCGACGCGCACCAACCGCGGGGCATCTGGTGGCAGCTATGGTTCGTCGGTCGGGGGTTCTGGCTACGGCGGTTCTGGGAACCGTGGCAACGGCTACGGTGGTTTTGGCGGCGCGATGGGTGGTGGCGGATTCGGGAATTATGGTGGCGGTCAAGCAGGCAACTACTCCGGGGGCGGGTTCTCAAATAGCGGTTCTTATGGCGGTGGCTTCACAAGTAGCGGCGGATTTTCCAGTGGCGGGGGTGGCGGGGGCGGTGGAGCCTCTGGGGGAAGTCTTGGCGGCAGTTCTCAGGGAGGTGGTTTCGGCGGCACGATCACCGGCGGTTCTGGAGGCTCATCATCCGACTCTGGAGTTAATACCACGATGGGGACTGCGGAAATGGCCGCCGTCATGGCGAGCGGTGGCCGCAACACCATCCGACCGGGAATAGGCGATCCAGGCCGAGGCCGGGCAGCTTCCGGGTTGGGAGCGACTGAACTCGGCACGTCACTCGGCCAACCTCGAATGAGCGGCGTTGGCGGCAACAGTCCATCGACTCCGCCGTCGGGCGAGGAATCAAACAAACCACCGCAACCGCTCCCTGGTAGTGGAACGATCATCCCCGGTCAGGGAACACTGGGTGACACACCGTCGATTCCAACCACAGCTCCCGGGGCTGCGCCATTTCCAGGAGCACCGGGGAGTACACCAGGAACTCCGGGGACGGGAACAACTCCCGCCGGGATGCCACCGAGCACAATGCCGATCATGCCCTCCGATGGACTCGGAGGCGGCATGGCCCCACCGATGACTGAAGGTGGCCCTGCCACCGCTCCGGCGGGAACGACGCCCGTTCCGTTCGTTCCGAAGCCGAATTTCTAACAGAAGCAATTTGGGACTCTGCTCCGAAACTCGTTCATACCGCGAGCGGACAGCAATGACACATTCGGCGAAGCCGCCACACCAACCCGAAACGCAAGTTTTGAAGTTGGGCTATCGGTGATGCGAAGTCTCCACGCGCGATTCCAGACTCTCCACTCAAAGGTCTCGTTCTCCATCAAGTGGTTCCTCTTGTCTTCATTCCTTTGACCAGATTCCTTTGATTCATGGGGCGAACCTGTGTCTCAGGATTCCGATCAAAGGAATCTGGTCAAAGGAATAAGACAAATCAATTCGGGCCATTTTCTTGGTGTCGCGGTCGAATTTGTTGGAAAGAGTGTAACTTCAAAACTTGCGTTTCGGTTCAGCGGCTGGGAATCGACAGCAATCGCTTGGATTCGTTGAGCACGAAGTCAACGTCTTGAAATGGCTCGAAGCTGATGTCTTGCCAGCGCACAAGTCCCGCTCCGTCGATCAGAAACATGCCGTGCAGTGGCAGCTTCTCGAAGTCGTCGTAGGCGCGATAGGCCCTGAAGATTTTCAATTCAGGATCGGCCGCGAGCGGAATCGGAAAAGCGGCCGTCTTGGAGAAATTCGCGATCGAAGTCGCCAGAGATTCCAAGTTCTCGCTGCTGATGCCGACGATCGAGATGCCCGCTTGCTGGAAGTCATTCACGCGCGGAGCAAACTTTTGCATTTGCTCGACGCAGTGCAGGCAGCCGGAGCCGAGATAGAAAATCACGACCACCGATTTGCCCCGATAGTCCGCGAGCGACAACGTCTTCTCGCCCGGAGCCGGCAGGTTCCAATCGGCGGCGGGTGACGGCGACCAACGGAAGGGACCGATCGAATCCAGTGTGGGCCGCTCGCCCACATCGGTGCTCGGAGTCGCGGCGATGCGCCAGTCATCCGGCCAGCTATGCTCCTTGGCGAACGGAGCCAGTCGCGCGAGCAACGGCGAATCGAGGTCCGCATGAGCGGCGATCCCGCGCAGCTTCTCGAAAGCGGCCTTGGCTTCGGCCGGCTTGTTCATCCGCCGCAGCAGATCGACTTGCACGGCGAGCGGAGTCACCTGCGTGTCGGCGGCTTTCACGGCGGCGGTCAGTGATTCGACGCTCTTGTCGGGCTGTCCGTACAAGAACTGATATCTCGCCTGCCGCAGTTTCGGGAGATCGCCCGCCTTGTCGAATTGCTCGCGAGCCTTGTCGGTCTCGCCGCGAGCCAACAACAACACGCCCCGCAATTCCGCAGTCGCCTTCTCGACAGGAGCAATCGGCTCGCGCGAACTCTTCAGTTTCTCGTCCTTGGCTTTGGCAACGTCGGCATCGTTCTTATTCGCCTCGCGAGCCTTCTTTTCCGCCTCGGTCGCCTCGGCCTGAGCTTTCTCCTCCAGCTTGGCCGCGATCGCATCGAGCTGTTTGACACACTCCTCGACCTGCGGAAACTCACCGCGCTGGTAATGAGCGACGCCCAACAGCCGCAATCGCTTGGTTTGTTCGGCCGTCATGTCGGTCGCTTCGAGATACATCGAGCTCGACAGCGCGACGACCTCGTCCCACAACTCGTAGCCTTCCAGCACTTGAAACAATCGGTCGCGTCCGAACTTGGCGCTCCCCTTCGTCAGCGAGTTGAACTTTGGATGCCTCGGCAACTCCAACAGATTCTTGGCGAGGTCCAGCGCCGACTTCTGCCGACCGAGATTCAGCAGGTTACGGATCAGCCATTCTTCGTTGTGAGCGTAATTGTGAATCTGATCCGGCAGCACTCGGTCGCGCATCATGTGTGTGTGATCGGCGCGGCTAGAGGCTTCTTGCTGCCAGGCGGAATCGGCCCAGCGTTTCAAGTCCGAGTAAGTGTGTCCCGGCATGTGCCACATGTGAGCGATCCGCGGCGCGGCCTGCCCGCATCGAGCGGCCGACTCCAACGCTTTCTCTGCCTTCTGATGATCCCACAAATGAATCCGGTAATGATGAGCCGGGTGCAGCGGCTGTTTCTGGAAGACCTCGCCGAGTAACGCATCGACGGCGAACTGGCTCGTGAGCGGCACGCTGCTCTTGCTTTGATAAAGGAACACACCCAGGAACGCTTTGGCTTCGAGGTCATCGGGGAATTCGAGCAGCACCTTTTCGAGATCGCGGATGTAGGCTTTGCGACGCTCCTCGTCCTTACGTTTGTCGTCCTTGAGGTATTCGGCCAGGCCGTCGATGAAGAGCTGCTCGCGGCGACTGGCGGAGGCTTTCTTCTCGGTGGCCTTGAGGATGAACTTGGCGGCGCGGGTGCGGTTCTCGATGTTTGCACAGGCCATGCCCCAATAGGCCATCGCACAATTCGGATCGAGCATCGCGACTTGTCGGAATGACCGCTCGGCCTCGAAGTACCAGAAGCCGTGCAACTGCCCGACTCCCTGATTGAAGAACGCCTGAGCATCCGGATTCGCCGACGTGATCGGGAACGTCACGTTGCCAGTGCCCCCCATCAGATAGGCTGCCTGACGTGGCCCCTCGTTGAAGACCTCGCCGTGCAGCGAATGCCCAGCAGCCGGCGGCTCAACACTGTTGGCGGGCGAAATCCAACCGAAGATGACGACGACCGCACAGCAGACCCATCGTTTCGACATCGCATACCTCATGATCTGATTGTGGTGTGACGCAACTCACGACGCGGAACGTCGTGCCATCTTACTTGCAGCTTTGCCGCGCCGTTCCCCCTTCGCGCACTTCGTCGGACACAATCCTTCTATCCAACGCTCCGCGCAGTTTCGAGCGTCACCGTCCAAGAGACATTCACTCGCAACTTCGCAGACTTCGGGCAAATCGAAGGTTTGTCGCTGGAAGACTGGTCGAGAGAGTAGTCTGCGATCATGCGTAATGGGACGGATCTGCAAACACCACAGCGACGTTGTCCCCTTCGCTGAGGCCGGTTGTTTCACTTAGGAGGCACTTCTACAATCCGCCCCTTCTTTCGCCCCGGCAGGAGTCAGCGACGCATGTTTGAAAGTATTTCCGATCGTCTTCGTGGTGCTTTTTCGTTCCTCGGCGGCAAGCTGACCGAGTCCAACATTCGCGAAGGGATGCAGCAAGTCCGCAAGGCTCTGCTGGAAGCCGACGTCAATTACGAGGTCGTCGAGAGCTTCGTGAAGACCGTCACCGAGCAATCCCTCGGCGAGGAGGTGCTCAAGTCGGTACGGCCGTCCGAGCAGATCATCGGCATCGTCAACGACGAACTCGTCAAGCTGATGGGCCCGGTCGATCACTCGTTCCACTTTCAGAAGGACGGCCTGACGATCCTGATGATGTGCGGCTTGCAGGGGTCGGGCAAAACGACCACCTGCGGCAAGCTCGCCAAGATGCTCAAGGAGCAGGGCAAGAAGCCGATGCTTGTCGCGGCCGACTTGCAACGCCCCGCCGCCGTCGATCAGTTGAAAGTCATCGGCGACCAAATCAGCGTGCCGGTTCACGCGGAAGAGCCGGGCAAGAGCACGCCGCTCGCCGTCTGTCAGAACGGCATCAAAGAGGCCAAACGCCGCGGCGACATCAACGTCGTCATCCTCGATACCGCAGGCCGCTTGCACGTCGATGACGAACTGATGCGCGAATTGGAGCAGATCGACAACAAGTGCCAGCCGCATCAGGTCTATCTCGTGTGCGACGCAATGACCGGCCAAGACGCGGTCAACAGCGCGAAAGCCTTCAACGAGGCGATGGAACTCGACGGCGTGATCCTCACGAAGCTCGACGGCGACACGCGCGGCGGTGCGGCGCTGTCGGTCAAGCATGTCACCGGCGTGCCGATCAAGTTCGTCGGCATGGGCGAGCAGCTCGATAAGCTCGAACCTTTTCATCCCGACCGCATGGCGGGCCGCATCCTGGGCATGGGGGACATCGTCTCGCTGGTCGAGAAGGCGCAGATGCACCTCGACGAAAAGGAGATGGCGGACGCTCAAGCCAAGATGGCGGCGGGCAAGTTCACGCTGTCAGATTTTCAGAAGTCGATGAAGCAAATCCGCAAGCTCGGCCCGATGGGCGAGATCATGAAGATGATCCCCGGCATGGGGGGCATGGTGGATGCCATGCAGAACTTCGGCGATCCGGACAAAGACGTCAATCACATCGACGGGATCATCAACTCGATGACCCCCTGGGAACGCGAGCACCCCGACAAGATCGACCGCAGCCGCCGCAACCGGATCGCTCGCGGCAGCGGCAGTGCGCCCAACGAAATCACCAATCTGCTCAAACAGTTCGAAGCGATGTCCGGCATGATGGCCAAGATGTCGAACATGGGCTTCCTCGAACGAATGCGAGCCGTCCAGGAAATCTCCAAGGGAGGCATGGCGATCCCTGGCGTCGACATGCCGATGCAGAAGCAGCGCAGCGCACGTGGCCCCGCCGACCCGATTGCCGCCCACGAAGCGTTGAAGAAGAAACGCAAAGCCGAACGCGACGCCAAGAAGAAGAACCGCCGTCGATAGTCCGTAGCCGCGTTCGCCAGAACGCGGGGAGTCTCGAACTCTGAAACTCGTTCCCATGAGTTTTTCACCCGATCACATCGCCCGCGCATTGCGGCACCTTCGCCAGAGCGATCCAGTCTTGGCCGAGGTGATCCGGCGTGTCGGCCCCTTTGAATTGCAGCCGAAGCGCGGCCGCTTTCAATCGCTGGTCCGTTCGATTTTGGCTCAGCAGATCTCAACCGCCGTCGCTCGCTCGATGGTGCGCAAGTTGGAAGCTCGACTGGCTCCGAACAACTTGACTCCCGCCAGCCTCGGCCAATTGTCGTTCGATGAACTGCGAGCGATCGGCTTATCGCGGCAGAAGGCGACATATCTGCAAGACCTCACCGAGAAGGTCGCCAGCAAAACCGTGCGACTGCATCGAGTCCATCGCCTCACCGACGAAGAGATCATCGCCGAACTGATCCAAGTCAAAGGGATCGGCCGCTGGACCGTGCAGATGTTCTTGATCTTCTGTCTCGGCCGCCCCGACGTGTTCGCCCCCGACGACTTTGGCCTGCGCTCCGCGATCCAACGACTCTACGGCCTGCCGGAATTGCCAAAGCGAGCCGAAGCCGAAGAGATCGCCGCACCGTGGCGGCCTCATGCCACGGTCGCCTCGTGGTATCTGTGGCGGAGTCTGGAACTCCCACAAGACTAGCGCAGGCGATTCGGAGCTTCGGAGACCGCTCTGCGGTAAAGAACATTCGCGATTCAGCAACAGTTGGTCGCAACGATTTGCGATAGAAGATCGCCCCGATTGAACAACGCCTTCAAGCCTTGTAAACATCTTGATAACCTTTCAACCGGTCGCTTCCTGACTAGTCGAGTGCAATGTTGACTCTTTGGAGTCATGTTAGGGCTGAGATGTTTAAGCGAATCTACATTCACAACTTTCGATGCTTGGAGAATTTTGACCTTCCCGTTTCAGACCTCCCGTCCTGCCTATTGATTGGGAAAAACGGTTCCGGAAAATCCACGGTCGGTTTCGCGTTGGAGATCCTCCAACGCATTGCACGCGGGACCAATCGGATTCGAGACCTGGTCAAACCAGGAGATCTCTCGCGGGGGCGGTCGGATGTGCCGATCCGATTTGAAATCGAAGTGGTCATCGCTCGCCGAACATACAACTACATTCTTGCGTTTGAATTGGTCGCAGGATTTCGTGAGTTGCGAGTTGCGGAAGAATGTTTGTCATGCGATGGAATTGACATCTACTCGCGACAACAGGCTCATGTGTTTGTCGCCAAATCGAACTCGGCCGTTGAGGCAAGGTTTCTGGTGGATTGGCACCTCGTCGCTCTTCCATTGATTTTTGAGGAAACGGCTAATGACCCACTGCGAATCTTCAAGAATTGGCTCGCGCGAATGCTGATCCTCGCTCCGCTCCCCAGCAAGATCACGGGGGATTCCGAGGGGGATAGTCTCATGCCCAATCGGGAAGTCACGAATTTTGGTGAGTGGTTCTCCGGACTTCTCTCGCATTCACCTGCGGCCTACGCACGTATCGACAAATTCATCAAGCGAGTCATGGACGATTTTGAGGACATCAAGAACCCGATCACTGGCAATGAGTCACGCAGCCTGACAGTGCAATTCCAACAGGGTTCAGCGACGTTGAGCTCGCCATTTGCAGCCATCTCTGATGGCGAAAAGTGTTTCTTTCTTTGTGCTCTTGTCCTCGCCTCCAACGCGGCTTATGGCCCCCTCTTTTGTTTTTGGGATGAGCCCGACAACTACCTGTCGCTGCCGGAAGTGGGCCATATGGTGATGGAACTGCGCCGAGCTTTTGAGAACACGGGAGGGCAACTGATAGTCACCTCTCACAATCCCGAAGCGATTCGAGGATTCTCCGACGAGAACACGCTGTTTCTGTCTCGAAGGAATCACCTGGAACCAACTCAGGTGCGCCGGATGATTGACGTCGAAGTCAACGGCGATCTTGTCAATGCGTTGATCCGTGATGATGTCGAACTATGAGCAACAAATTCCGCCCGCACGTCTATGTTTTGCCAGAAGACGCCGCAAATCGACAGCTTGCGAATGGCTTTAGGTTACACGAATCCGTAGCGAATAAGGAATTCAAGGTGCTCCCCGAAGCCGGTGGCTGGATCAAGGTGCGAAGCCAGTTTGAAGAAGTGCATATTGCAGAGATGAAAAACAACTCGCTGCGATACTTGGTCTTGCTCGTGGATTTCGATGGCAAGGAGAACCGTCTGGAGGAAATTAAGAAAGTCATTCCACCCAATTTGATTGAGCGTGTGTTTGTCATTGGAGTTTGGTTGGAACCAGAGGATCTCAAATGAGATCTCCTAGGAACTTTTGAATCGATCGGTCGCCAACTGGCGAGTGAATGTCTTGAGAACCGACGTGACGTGTGGAGTCACGACCTCCTGAACCACAATGCGACGGAGTTAGCCCGTATGACAGCCACACTCCGACCAATCCTGTTTCCTTCGAATTGAAAGACGTGCTCGAGTTCAATGGTCGCTCCGCGACAAACGTGGTTTCGTCACGGTTCGACGAGGCAGATGGACTCAAGGCCACGGCGACCTTCGGAGACCGCTTTGCGGCCAAGAACGCTCGCGATTCAGCAACTGCTCCGGCGGAGCCTGCCTCCGTTTCACCATGCGCCAGGACTCTACCCCGGTGACGTTCAACGGTTGTTCGATTCCCCTCAAACCGGCCAAATGTGCCCCTCGGTGGCCACGCTACTCCATTGCTGTTGGCAATTCTCCGACAACCGTAGCTCGGCCTTCGGTTGGATGAGGCAGCGCTTGCAGCAGCAACTCTGGGCGAGTGTGAACTCGGTAGGCTCGATAGATTTCGCGGGCATGGTTGTGGACGGTGTGCTGACTGATCCCCAGTTTTTCGGCCACTTGTTTCTCGAGGAGTCCTTTCAGGAATAACTCGAGGACTCGCAGTTGCGCGGGTTTCAGTGAGCAACGAATCTTCGATGCCTTTCTCGCAGCGAGTGGCGCACCTCAGCTCCAAGTCACGATCCCGCCGAACGCGAAGCTATTGACCATCCGCATCTGGGATCGTTTCGGCGGTGAAGTCCGCACACTGCTCAATGAGCCGCAGCCGACGAGTGGATGCCGGACACTCGCTTGGGATCGCGCTGACGACCAAGGTCAGTCACTTTCGTGCGGCTACTACATCTGCCGCGTGACTGTGGATGAGCGCTCGGAAAGCCGCGTCGCGCTGATTTTGTGAGTCGCTGCCCGTTCTACTCACATAGAGACGCGAATGCTGTGACGACAAATTCAACGAACCTACGAAACCCATTGACTTCATATCCTCAATCTCAAAGGAGCATCACATGGCAGGTTTTCATGGTCTTGGAATGCGCACCGGCGACAACATTCCCGTTGGGTCCATCTTCAAGACCGGCAAGTTCGGGCGCATGTTTCCTCACTTGGCCCCTTTGCAAGTTCCCGATGCCGGTCTGATCGCACTGGGCGATGCCATGATGGAAGGGAAGAACGGTGCCGTTGGCCCCAATGATCCGGCAGGTGACAACGCCAGCATCCCGGCGGGATTCACTTATCTTGGTCAATTCATCGACCACGACATCACGTTCGACACGACGGGCATTCCAGAAGTTCTTGTGGACCCGCAGGCCATCCACAACTTTCGGACTCCGAAACTCGACCTCGATTGCCTTTATGGTTTGGGACCGGCGGCACAACCCTTCATGTATCAGCGAGCCGATCCCGATAAGTTTCTGATTGGAACGAACCGCCCAACTCCAGATCAGAACGGGACGAATATCCCTGAAAAACCAAATGACTTGCCGCGCGGCGCTGATGGGTTCGCGCTGATTGGAGATCCTCGCAACGACGAGAACTTGATCGTCGCCCAACTTCATCTGGCCTTTCTGAAGTTCCACAACAAGGTGGTGGACAAGCTGAAGTCCGAAGGAGTCTTGGCAAGTGAGGTCTTTTCGCAAGCTCGGCGACTTGTCACCTGGCACTATCAATGGACCGTGTTGAACGATTTCTTGCGGCGACTCATCGATCCGGCAGTGTTGGACGACGTGCTGAAGAACGGCCGAAACTTTTATCGATTCATTGACGAGCCGTTCATCCCGGCCGAGTTTTCGGTGGCGGCGTACCGGCTCGGACACAGCATGGTTCGCGAGGAGTACGACTATAACCGCGTCTTCAATCCGCATCCTGGAGCGACGGCAAGAGGGACACTCGACTTACTGTTTCAGTTCACGGGATTGTCAGGTCCGAACTCCGGGCCATTCAAGATGCCCGTACCGACGAATTGGATCATCGACTGGCGGCGATTTTTCCAGGGATTGCCCGCCGCTCCCGGAGCACCAACTTCGTTTAACTTCAGCCGAAAGCTGGATCCGTTTGCTGCTCCGGCCCTGCACAACTTGCCCAACGTGGGTGGCGAGAAGCGTCTGCCGGTGCGGAACCTTCTGCGTGGATCGCGAGTGGGATTGCCATCCGGCCAAGCGGTTGCGGCTGAGATCGGAGTAACCGCTCTCACTCCCGCTCAGATTGCCAAGGGGCCAGACGGAGCGGTCGCCAAGGCGCATGGATTCGATCAGAGAACACCGCTTTGGTATTACGTCCTGAAAAAAGCCCAAGTCAAAGGCAAGAGCGAGCGGCTAGGCCCGGTTGGTAGCCGGATTCTCGCGGAGGTATTCGTGGGCATGCTCCGAGGCGACAACGGATCGTTCCTCGCAGCGGCTCCGGAATGGATGCCGACACTGGGCAAGACGGCCGGCAGTTTTTCGATGGCCGACCTGCTGCTCTTCGTCGACGACTTGAACCCCATCGGTGACTAAACCCAGCGGTCATCATTTCCCTCTCTGTTCGTTTGGAATTCATCATGCGACGTGGCTACTTGAAATGGAAAAAGAAGTCGGCCGTTTCCCAACCGGCTGGCTTTGGATTGATGGCGTTGGCTGGCGGTTCGGCTGGCGGTGGGTCGGATCGCGAAGGCATGGAACTTCCGGCTTCCGATCATCCACTGACACCGCACGACGAGCTTGTGTTCTTGCTGCATTCCGCGGCGGAGGTTGAGCATGCGTTGCTCGTGCAGTACCTGTATGCGGCCTTCTCGTTTGGCGATCCAACTCGACGGACAATCGAATCGGGCGGCGATCTATGTCCGGCTCGTCACAAGGCAGTGTTCGGTAGCGGTGGGTGGAACGAGACGATCACGCAAATCGCCCGCGAGGAGATGGGACACCTGTTGACGGTGCAGAATATTCTGCGAGTCATCGGCGGCCCGCTGAACATGGAGCGAGAAGATTTTCCATTTCGCGGCGACTTTTATCCGTTTCCACTCACGCTCGAATCGGCGACCAAAGATTCGCTTGCCAAGTACGTTGCCGCTGAAATGCCGGAGTCGCCTGCCCCGCACGACTATCCGCTCATGAATGAAATTCTGCTGCGGGCGAAGCTGGCGAACGAAGGGGCGGTCAATCGGGTCGGGAATCTGTATGCCAAGATCATCGCACTCGCCGAGAAGCTGACACCGGACGACTTCCGCCCCGAAACAGCCGACCAACTCCAGGGAAACTGGGGAGGTCAGGTTAAGGACGAGACGTCGCTGCCACTCGACAAGCGACTCATCATGGGAGTCACGTTTCGCGGCACCGGAAGTGAAGCGAAGCAGAGAGTGCTCGCGGCACTGCGGACCATCGCGGAACAAGGGGAAGGCCCGGACACGTCCTCGATTCCCGATCCTACGGATTCGCATTTCGACCTCTTTTACAAAATCTACCGAGACTTTCCTGAGTCCAATCCTCGATACGGAGTTGTCAAATGGCACGCTGCGCTGCCGGTCCCGCTTCATCCCACCACGAACCCTGATACGCTCGGCGATGCCGAACAAGAGGATGGCCGGATCACTGATGACGGCTCGCGAGCTTGGGCGCACACGTTCAATGCTCGTTATCGAATTCTGCTGATGTCGATCCTGCATTCGCTGTCGGTCGACCGTACGCAGCATCCGCGCGAGTATTCGACGCTCAACCATTGGATCTTTCGCGAGATGCTGCAGTTCTTGCGGCCGATTTCCAATGTGCTGACTCGCTTGCCGCGTCAGTCGCCCAACATCTTTGAAGCGGGACGTGCCGCCACGGCAGGGGCTCCGTTCGAGTTGCCCTATTCGCTGAATCTGCCCGACCAAGAAGTGGACCGCTGGCGGATGCACCGTGACGTTGTCGAAAGCTCGATGCTCGTCGGTGATCAGCTTCCGCTGACGGACGATCCCGCCAGCCAAACGCTTCAGGAGCAACTTCGACAAGCGGACGCCGACTCGCTGTGGGAGATTGCAAAGTATTCTCAACAGCGTGTGCGCGCACCGCGAATCTTTTTCCAAGGGGAGTTTCGGACGAACGTCGCTACGGCGAACAACAACGATGCCAACTTCCTGGATACCGTCTTCGTCAAGGTGCTCACGCAGGGAATGACCGATGATGCCTTTCGAGCGTGGCTTAAAGACGTCCCCGCGCCGGGCGGACGCATTCGGTCGGGTTGGAATCTTTTTGGAGACAATGAATTCTCGTTTGAGAACGTCACGATCACGGCGGTCGAGACAACGGATGGCAGTCTCGTCAGCAACGACCCGCTTGTCGGGCAGCCTGTCCAACTCGATGGCGTGATGGTCGATTTGAATCCTGAAGCGGTGATCGACACGCAAATCTTCGCGAAGCAATTGATCGCGGGGACGGTCTCCAGTGTTTCCGGCAAACCCAACGTGTTGCATTCGCGTTGGCTCAGCTTCGGTCGCAATCAAACGATTCGTGGGCCGAAGGGAGCATCAGCGGTGTTTCGGTCGGTGATTCCAATCAACACGCTGCACTGGTCCGCGATTGAATCGGATTTGCTGGAGCAACTTCGACACGCGGTGGCCGTCGCTGGAGGCGGATTGGCGATCGAGTTTTGCACCTATTTCACCGGTGCCAAACTCTCGAATGCCGAGTTACTGGCCAAGTATCAGGCCGGTGAAGAGGTCGAGAACCCGGCGTTCGGCCGCATCGTTGGCTGCCTGTCGCCAGCGACGGCCAGTGATCTCACCACGATTCCAGCAGGACGACGCTTGAATCCCACGGAGCCTGCGGCGGGACAACCCGCGGCCATTGGTCCCGCGTTCGCGGATGTTGATCCGGTGAATCGAGTCATTCGACTCAATCTCATCACGGCGATTCCAGAAAAAGATGAGACGTTGGCGAAAGCGGACTTCGGCACACTGACCCTGCAAGCGCGTCGGAGCACCGATGTCGTCTCGCTCGGTTCGGTGGCTTATGACCAAGCGACCTACGAAGCGACTGCGGGGCAGGTCCGTGTTTCGTTTCCGCAAGCGGCCGACACGATCGTGGCCGATGGTTTGCTCGAGATCGTCTCCAGCCAAACCGGCGGCGCAATCCTGTCGGAAGTCGAATGGGTGTTTGAGTCGGACGAGCGGAATCAATACGTCGAAGTCGGCACGCCGGGCCAGATCACCTTGCGTGGACTGCATCGCGGTCAAGTGCCAACAACGGATCTCGAACTCCGGGTGTCCGAGTACGTTGAACTCGACGTTCCGGCTCAAGGTGCCGATCAGATTGTCACTCTGCCCGCCACCGTCAACGTGCAGAAGGGACGCGCCGAAGTGCCGTTTCAGTTTTCGGGACCAGGCACACGGCGGATGGTGTTTGATCTTCCCGCGTCTCCCGTTGGTCCCGTGAATGGCATCACCGCGGCGTTCGCGAATGTCCGCTCGCTGCCAGTCGATGACTACGATGGCGTGGCCGATGCCGACGTGACGTTCGCCAAGGTCTACGACGAAATCCTGCGCTACTACCACTTGATCCATCCTGCCATGAGCGCTCTCTTCCCGCTCAACGACGAGGCGACGGTGAAGTCTTTCGCCAGCGGCATCCTGGAGCGGATCAATCCGAGTCTGCATGACGATGTGCGCTACATGCCGCGCACGCGCGATCTATCTGCCGGCAAGCGAAAGCTATTGGAACGCTGGTGCCGCAAAGTGCTGCCGACACCCGGCACGGGGCGATTCTCAGCAATCAAGAAAATCCTCGACGAGTCCGTCAACAACGAAAACTTTGGCGGCCCACATGGTCCGTTCTGGCGATCTCAAACTCGCAACCAGTTTGTCTCTTTCGAAGTTCCCATTGGTGGGGGAAGGCCACCGGTCCCACTCTTAGTCGTCGGAGATGCGGCGGCGTCCAACTTGATCAAGGCCCTCAAAGGCGAGCCTCCCTTCGGAAATGGACAAGAGTTTCCTCGCATGCCGTTCGGCTTCGCTCCGCTCCCGCCGGAGAAGATCGCGATCGTCGAACAATGGATCAACGACGACTGCCCCGACGACACGCCCGGTGGCCCCGGCGGTTCACTCAGTTTTGAGCGAGACATCAAATCGTTGTTCCGTCCGCAGGACGTCCAGGTGATGAAGAACATCGCCCACTTCGATCTCTCCAAGTTTGAGGACGTCGCCGCGCGAGCAGACGACATCCACGCTCGTGTCGCCGATGGTTCGATGCCCTGTGATGGTGCTTGGCCTGCGGAGCAGGTCGCCAAATTCAAACTCTGGATTGATCAGGGCAAGCAGCCTTAATGGCTTCTGGCTTGGTTCAGTTGGGAAAGGAGGCAGACCATGAAGTCCAATTGGTTCGGGAGCAACACGCAGAAAGCCACTCAAAGACCGCTTCGAGGGATTGTCCTGTGGTTGTGTTATTCAGGCTTGTGCTTGTCCTGGGGCTTCATCACAGCCATTGGCAGCGAGACTCATTCGCGGATTCAACGATTTGTGGAGGGGATCGATTCGAACGCAAAGCCAATGACGGTTGCTCGCGCTCTACAAACAATTTGTCAGCCCGCTCGCAAAGCTGAGTGATCTGTTTTCGCCGACCGGTCTATACCGTCCGCAGAACAAGTGGAATAAATCCACGACGCGCGGAGCAATGCATCTGATTCAGGGAGCCAACACGCTCGGTGCCGAGATCAACATCGCCGTCCGGTCCACGATCATTCGCGAGATCAATCATGTCATCCTGACCGGAGAAGATGATCTCATCGAGTGCGGCCAATACGGCGCCCCGGACCGCAATAGCGATCCACACATCGGTGCGAAGGTGAATGAGTTGGCTCGCCAAAAGGCCGATATCTGCATTGCGAATCCGGTGGCGCTCTACATCAAGGATTTGTCGACGAGCGGCTGGAAGACGCCGGACAATTCCAACCCGAAGGACTATTGGAAGATCGTGCGGGGCGACGCGGCACACGCCGTCCGCGCGGTTTACGAGGTTCCCACCGGCAAGGGCTTCACGGTCGGAGACATCAAGATCAATGGCGTCCCGATCGAGTTTGGCGCTCAGATCACGGACTTCATCACGATCAAGATCGTCGGCCAGGCGTGTCGTATCGGTCAAAACACGACCCCGTCCGTGACGCACTGCAACGCCGGGTCTCCCATCTTCGCGGCCGCCGCACCGATGTCCGTGGAGTCCGCTCTGACGCACCCAGCGTTTGATAATCACCGTTGATGGTTCCTCTTTCTCAAGGAGACTTCACATGACGTTGTTAGAGCGGGTCGTCAAAGTTTGCAAAAAGCTGGCGCGATCGAATTGGAAAGATCTCTTCACCGCTCACGGACTGGACGTCACCAAGTCCACACCAGTCCTATTGGAAAAAGAGCTGACACGAATGTTGGTCGACGTCAACGGCGTCTCCACGATCCGGCGCGACTTACCAGGCTTTCAGGATTTCTGCTTGGACGGCAAACGCGGAATTGAACCTGGGATTCCAGCTCGCAGCCTGCTGTATCACGCACTCGCGTCGCCGAATGTTCTGTTAGCGCCCGGTGGGACTCGGCTGGGATTTGAGATCGACGGGAAGCCGTTCCCGACGCTGGCAGATCTTGAGGATATCGAGAATTACCGGTTCGGCGTGCAGAAGCGAACGCTCTCAGACATCGTCACCCAGGCGAATGCCACTCAGGTTACGGTGGTGACGTTCGCTTATGAGTACCGCCCCGCCTCGCAGACACCGCACGGCTTCCACGCCGACATGGTGTTTTCGAGAACGGGGGTCGCGCGCGTCGGAACCGCCGCTCCCAAATACCTTCCCGACTTGCGTGGCTTCTTGCCGGAGGTTGAAACCAATGCGAAGGCCATTCGCGTCTCTCCGTCCCGGTTCGGAGCGTTTCTCGCCGTTCCAATGAAGGGAGACGCCGCGCAATTCCGACCAATGCGGTTTCGATCCACCGGCGATCCTGGTGGTGATGATCCTCCGAATTGGATTCCCGACAATCAGCGACTGTTCTTCGTACCGATTCACAAGCTCTTTCGCGGGGCGGAGTGCATTCAAGGAGCCACGCTGTCGGTTGACTTTGAGGCGGTTCTCTGGGGCATGAAGTCTTTCAGGCGTTTGGATCGGATGCGCAGGGTCAATGGTTGGGATTGCAGGCGTGGCGTGCGGAGTTCGACCAACTCCTGTTGCATCGGGTACGCGAATTGGGAGTTCACGTCTTGCAGCCCTGCGCCGTGGGAAATGCCATCGTTCGCGATGGCACCGTGATTGGTGTTGAGTCCGATCACGGAGACATTCTCGCGGACTTCACGATCGATGCGGCGGGAGGCCGGCATTGGCTGGCGAACGAACTGCATCTGCCGATGCAAACCGCGTCACCACAGTTGCTCGCGCGATACGGCTATGTCGAGGGTGACTACGCCGAGGCTCACGACGCGCCGATCCTGAAGGCCGATGCCATTGGCTGGACTTGGATCGCTCGCGTCCGCGAACGGACTTATCAGTGGACTCGCCTGTCGTTGCGCCGAGAGGTTGATGACGCTTCTCAGGCATGTGTGAACGAGCCTCCCGTCGAACTGCGAGCGCTCACTCCAATGGGTCACACTTGCGGTGCCGACGTGACTTGGCGATGCGTATCACCTCCGGCCGGCGCGGGGTACTTTCTCTGCGGTGATGCCGCCGCAGTTCTCGATCCGGCGTCGTCGCACGGGGTTCTCAAAGCCGTGATGTCTGGGATCTATGCCGGGCATTTGGTCGCACAGATGAGGGCTGACCTCAAGAGTAACGACGCAGCGGCGACCGAGTATTCCGACTGGCTCACAGATTGGTTTCGTCATGACGTGAAGGCATTGAAGGATCATTACTCGGACATGGGCTGCTCGATTTGGTCACGACGTTGACTCAGGCAGGATTGATTCACTGAGAAGTTCCGGTGTGCTCACTTCAGAAACCACTTCCGAAACAAGTGTGGCAAAAACAGCGGCGTGTTGCGGATTGCAGACTGGAATGCCTCCTGTGCGGACGTGTTTCCGGTCACGGCATCAAGCCGAGCCCTCGCCGCCAGCTTCGTGGCATCAGCCGCTCCGTCAGGACCGCGAGTGCCACACTCGCGCCGCGTTGCGAATGATTCGCGAGGTTCCGCCTCACGAGTAGTACCGTGAAATCGCCAAGTATGTCGCGAGTGATGGCACTGAGTCTGCTGGCGTTCTTCGCGGCCGCCCAATCGCTTTCCGAGTGTTCGTTCCCGATGTTTCGCTTCGCGCTGAGACGCTGGGCACCGGACTTGTTTGAGGTTACAGCTCTGCAATTCCTCGGAAAATCTTCTTCCCAAAACACAAACAGTTCCAATCGGCCGATCCTGACCCAGACGAACCATATTTCAAGACAACTCATAGGAATCTTCATGACCTCGCCTCACCCTGACACTCGCCGCGAAATCAATCCCGCGAATGAAAACGTGACGTCATTGGCTGGAGACACGGCGCTGGCGGGAGACACGTCGCTCTTGCCGCCGTTGCCCTGTGGTTGGATCGTGCGCGAGTACTCGTTTGGCGACCACACATTGAAACTCACCGTCCCGGATCGGCCGGATGAGTTGTTGGAGACTCCCGAGGTCTTGGCGGCGAACGATCGTGATGACTACATGCCGTATTGGGCCTACCTCTGGCCGGCGGCGATTTACATGTCGCAGGCGGTGCTCAAGAGAGATTGGCCGGAAGGGACGCGCGTGCTGGAACTCGGCTGCGGAGTCGGACTCGTTGGCCTGTCCGCCTGTGCGAAAGGGTGTCGAGTCACGCTGACGGACTACGAAGCCAAGGCGGTCGCGGTCGCTCAGCACAACGCGCGGCTGAATGGCTTTGACGATGTCGAGGCGTTTGAACTCGATTGGCGTACGCCGCCGACCACCACTTACCCGGTGATCCTTGGCTGCGACCTGTTGTACGAGCAACGCAATCACATCCCGATTCTCGACCTGCTGGAGATCATGCTGGAACCGGGCGGCCTGTGCTGGCTGGCGGATGGCGGACGCAACGTCGCTCATCAGTTTTGGTATCTCGCGCGCGAGCGTGGCTATGCGGTGACGATGCGTGACACGACCGGAGGCGAACTTATGACACCGGGGTTTCATTACCAGCTTTTTGAGCTGCGGCGGCCGGTGCGCGATTGAATCGCTCTTCCAGCCATTCGGCGACGGCGGTCATCGTGTCGAGCCAGTCCGGTTCGTTGTGCAGTTCGTGATAATGGCCGGGAACGAGCCGCAGTTCCTTGTCGCCGCTCGGCACGAGCTGGAACCACGGCGGGACGACTTCGGGATCGACGATCCGGTCGGCTCCCCCTTGAGCGATCAGCAACGGCAACCGCAACCGACCGGCATCGTTCCAGACAGCGTTCAACGCGGCTCGCATTTGAAAGAACCAGCCGCAAGTGATGGTGCGATGGATTAACGAATCGGCGGCCCGCGCGGCCAGCGAGGCTGGATCGCGCGTCGTATCAATCGGATCGACTCGGCTTTCAAAGCGGATGGTCGGGGCGAAGAGAGACAGAAACTTGCCCCAGGCGAAGACCAGCGGATTGACATGCGTTTTCAATCGCAGCAGAGGCGCCAGCAGCACCACGGCCGTGAGTTTGTTCGGTCGAGTCTGCGCGAACCGCGCCGAGATCAGCCCGCCAAAACTATGTCCCAGTTGAGCCGTGCGCGAGGGGTCGAGGCGATGATGCTCGTAAATCGTGTCGAGGTCTTGCAGGTAGTCCTCAAAGCCGTGGACGTGCATCGGGATTCCGCCCGATCGTCCATGCCCGCGATTGTCGCCGACGATCACCGTCCATCCGCGAGCGGCGAATAACTGCGCGACGTGTTCATAGCGCATCCCGTGCTCACTGGCTCCGTGAACGATCACCAGCGAGCGGCCGTCGCCCGCCGGTTCCGCCGGTTCGTAGCGTCGCGAGATCAACGCGATACCGTCGTGTGCTCGGATCGTCTGTTCGTTGCGCGTCATCGCGGTGCCCTTCACGCGTAGCCTGTGGAGTTTTCGAGCCGCGACCGTGAGGGAGCGGTCCTTATGTTTTAATCGATCACCACTCCCTGACGGTCGCGGCTCTAAAACTGCTTTGAAACGCCGTTCTGGAGATGCTGGACCCAAGCGGGCGGCAAATTGACGAACACCCAACTGCGGTCTACCCGGTACTTCGTCAGGTAATCGTTGGCGATCACGTCCAGTTCGGTCAGCCGCGACTTCTCGCTCGCGTTGGCCACGAGCTTTCGCATCGGGCGGACATACATGTATTCAAAGTAGCTCAGCGTGCCGCCGGGAGCCAGCAGTTTGAAATAGGTCTCGAAGATCGAGCGGACCAGCTCGGCGGGAAAATTGTTGAGCGGCAGGCCACTGATGATGATGTCGTAAGGCTCCGTCACCGCGAACTCCTGAATCGGGCAGACATGCACGGCCGAGCGATCCGCCACCGCGCGATAATGCGGATCGGACACGAATCGGTCGCGCAGCAAGCCGGCGAACGACTCGTTGAGTTCGACCAGATCGAAGCGATCCTCGGGCCGCAACAATCGGACGATCCGCTGCGTGACGGCTCCCGTTCCCGGTCCGATTTCCAGAATGCGACCGGGCCTGTCACGGCGAGCCATCGGGCCAGTCATCGCCCGCGCGAGAAACCGACTGCTGGGAGCGATCGCGCCGGTCGTCTCGAAGCGCTGGCGGAACTGCCGCAAGAATTCCCAATGATCTTTGATGAACTGAGCCATGCGAGACTTTGTAGCGGGGTCTCAAACGAATTCCTAAGCCAGCGGTTTCGTGGGACGGTGACTCTGACCATAATCCGCGCCGCCTTGTGACTAACCGATAGCGGCAGTTCTGACGTAACACAGTTCGAGTTCGTCCGACTTGTGAAGCGCCCGCCCTCGCTGACGCTTCGGGTTAGTGTGTTGCTCACGACGGAGACCGCCATGCGATTGAAGCTCATCAGCCCGTGTTGGATTTGTTTGATTTGGACGCTGCTCGCGTCGAGCGCCGCTGTCGGTCTCGCTCAAGAGGCCGCGGGCAACAAACAGACTCCGAAACTGCCGGCCAATCCTGCGGTTTGGATCAATTCGCCGCCGATCACCAGCGACATGCTCGTCGGCAAAGCGGCGGTGTTGTACTTCTTCGAGGAATCCGGTCCGCGCGCCGAAGATGGTTGGCCGAAACTGCTCATGCAATCGGCGAAGTTTGAAGGGACGCCGGTCATGTTCATTGGCGTGAACTCCGGCACGCCACGGACTCAGTTGGAGACGTATCTCCGCAAGAACAAAGTTACTTGGCCAGTCATCTGCGATTCGGATCGCTCGTTCGAGCGGCAGTTCGACTTCATGATTTCGGCGGACAACGCTCGGCAAGCGCGGCTGCTGATGCCGGACGGCAAGTTCAAGAACGGCGACTTCAATAACCTCGAAGGCTCGGCCGTGGACGCCTCGCGCGAGGCCAAATGGAAGGTCGAGCCGAACAAGCTCCCCCCCACGCTGCAACAGGCTTGGCTCGCGATTGAATTCGGCAAGTACCCCGACGCCGCGCAAACGCTCAAGAAGAGCCTCATCGGCAAGGGGGATATCAAAGAGTGGGCGATGAAACTCAATCAAGTCGTGCTCGACGATCTCAGCCAGCAGCTTGAGGACGCGAAGAAGTCGCTCGACGAAGACAAGAAGTGGGACGCCTATAAACGGTATTCGGCGATCCCGAACAAGTTCAAAGGTTTCACTGTGCCGCCCGAAGTGGCGTCGAGCATCAAAGAGCTTTCGACCGACGACGCGATCAAAGGGGAGCTGGCCGCCTTGAAGCAACTGGACCTCGCGATTCAAGCCGCGTCCCGTTCGCCCACTGCTCGCAAAGGGGCGCTCAAGCTGCTTCAGAAACTGATCGACGAACACCCCAGCACCGAGGCTGCCGGCGAAGCCCAGAAGCTGATCGAGCAAGCCAATATGTAGAGCCGCGAAGCCGCCATATATAGCGCGGCGAAGCCGCCATGAAAGTAACCCGAAGCGTGAGCGTGGGCGATCGCTTCAAAACGCTCCCAATTCGCAGTCACTTGGAGCGTTCGCCCTCGCTCACGCTTCGGGTTACTTCACCGCATCAACTTCATCACACTGCCTCACAGGCGAGCCGCCTGTGCTACGCCTCTACGATCAACACCATGACCGACACCGCTCTTGCTGACGCACATTCCAAACTGGATCGCCTCAAACAAAACCTCGCGACGGTAATTCAAGGCAAGCCGCATTGCCTCGATATTTTGATCATCGCGCTGTTGGCCAACGGATCGGTGCTGATGGAAGACGTTCCCGGCGTCGGCAAGACGACGCTGGCGAAGGCTCTGGCGAAGTCGGTGGACCTGACGTTTCATCGCATTCAGTTCACTCCCGATTTGCTGCCGGCGGACATTCTTGGCTCGTCGATCTACAACCCGAATGACGGCACCTTTCACTTCCGCAAAGGGCCGATCTTCTGCCATGTCCTGCTGGCCGACGAGATCAACCGCGCCTCGCCACGCACGCAATCGGCACTGCTGGAAGCGATGAGCGAATCGCAAGCCACCATCGAAGGGGAACGCCACGTCTTGCCGGCTCCATTCGTCGTGTTGGCGACTCAGAATCCCGTCGAGTTTCACGGCACCTATCCGTTGCCAGAGGCGCAGCTCGATCGGTTTCTCGTCCTGTTAGACCTCGGCTATCCCGACCCGGAAACGGAAGTGGGCATCCTCTATTCTCAGCAGGAACAGCATCCGTTGGAGCACCTGCAACCGGTGCTCGGTGGTGATGAACTGCGAGCATTGCAGTGCGAAGTGCATCACGTTCGCGTCGAGCCGACGGTCGCCCGCTATCTCGTCGAGATCGTTCACGAGACGCGTAAAGAGCCCCGTTTGAAACTCGGTGTCAGCCCGCGCGGCTCGCTGATGCTCTTCCGAGCCGCTCAGGCCTCCGCCTTCGCCAAGGGACGCAATTACGTCTTGCCGGATGACATCCAAGAACTCGCCACCTACGTCCTGGCCCACCGAGTGATCCTGACCTCGCAAGCCAAATACGGCGGCATCACGAAGGCGGAGATCATCACCGACATCGTGCGCCGAGTTCGCGTGCCGACGTGACCTGTCTGATTTCTCGTGCCGATGCGGAGCCCCACTGAACCTCCACTTGTGATCGTGGGACGCGGCGAACAGTCATGAGGTCAACCGGTGTTGCCGCTCCCGTTGATGGCTCACACGAAAACTGACTACTTGGCGTCCCACCACCAACGGCCTGGCGGGAGGTCGGTGGCCGGAGCGCGTGAAGTCATGGCTTTCAGCGGCTCGGAGGACTTCATGACTTGGCGGTCGCGGACGACGGACATCAGGTCTCCTCGAACGCCGCCGGCGACTTGCACGACGATGTCTTTGCCGCGATAGACGCGATGATTCGCGACCGATTCGACTTCTCGCGGAGCCGCATAGACCGCTGGCTGATACATCGCGTGCGGCGCGAATGAGCCTGAGTCCCAGCCGATGCGGTTGGCGACCCCTTCGTTCTTCAGCAGCGCGGCGACCAACGCGAGGTCGAACACATTCTGCAAGTCCGCGAACGCGATGTCGCGCTCCGCCAGTTCGGCGTAGTGCTTCGTGAAGTTCGCGGCGAAGGCGCGGTTGGTCGCGCTGGCTTGGCCGGTGCCGACTCGCTCGCCTTTCTCCGTCAGGTATTGGTCTTCGGAAAGACACTGCACCGAGGGGCCTTGGATTTCGAAGACGGTGTGATCCGGGCTGTGCAGGATTGAGTCGTACTTCATCGTCAGCCACCAGCGGAGGGCGTCGAGCTTGCTCGACTTCTGCTCTTCAACGGTCAGCAGTTCAAAGATGCTGGGCACATGCGGGCCGCCTTCCAGTTTGCCGATGCCGATCATCTTGAGCCGGTAGTCGGCCTCGATCACGACGCGGGCGACGCGCGAGTCGCGGGGCACGCCCCACAGTTCGATGTCTTGTGGGCCAAGCTTCGATTGCAGTTGATTGACCCAGCCTTTGACCGCTCCGGCATCCAAAGGGCCGCGGGAGTTGGACTGCTCGACGAACACTTGCAGTTGTTTCAGACCTTCCGGCCGAGGATTGAAGGAGCAACCAAAATTCTGTGGTCCATCATTCGCGAACGTCCGCAGCACCGTGACGAGATCGTCGAGTTGCAATGTCGGACGACCGCTCTTCACGCCGACGGGATTCCCGTTGCGATCATACTTCCAGGCTTCGGACGGACCGCCGATCAACACGTCGCGAGACTTCGGGTCCACGACGAGGTATTTCAGTTGCGTGATGCCCGCGAGGTTCTTCATCGTCTCGACGATGGGGCGTCCCTCGGTCAATCGCTTTGAGGCTTCGCGTTCCAGTTGCGTGAGCGAGACGAATCGCAGATCCGATTTCTGAGCGACTGCGGCATTCAGGTCCGCGTTGCGGGCGATGACTCCGAGCGCCTTCAGGCGGCCGGTGTGCTCTTCCTTCTTCAACGAGGCCAGCAGTCCGTTCGGACTGACGGCGACGCCGTTTTGATATTCGGTGATCGTTCCACCTTCGCCGTCCTTGGACATCCACGGGCCGCTGGTCTCTTCTTCAATCAGGCGGATGAGCGAGGCGAAGTCGGCCTGGACGCCGCCGCTGAGCGCTTGCTGCCGAGCTTGCTGTCCGGCTGTTTGCGGTTGTTCGATGCGTCGGGTCGTGCCGCGCGCGGCCGAAATGTCGCCGGCATTCAATTGAGCGTTGGCGATCATTCCGAGGAGATTGGCTCTCTCGCGAGGATCGGCGACTTGGCGAGCGGTCTCAATCGCTCCGGCGAACTCGCCGAACGCGATCTGACGTTCGACTTTCTTTGTCGCTTCGGCCGCGGCTGGGCCATCGGCCGTCGCGATCAGCGTCATGCCGATGGATCCCGTCATCACGGCGACCAAGCACAAGGCTTGCGGAAAGTGACGATGTTGCCGACCGAACCAACCTTGAATGCGCCTGGCCATAAGAGAACTCCTTGCCGCCACCCGTGCGGCTGGTGTGCGATGCGGCTTCCTGCCCCGTGCTTTGTCGGCGCTCCTCCGACACGGTTCGACATTAGATCGGCCCCTGTGCTCAAACCGTCAAGCACATTGTGACGAATTCTGCCGACCGATCGCGGTCGCCACCAGTCGCTCCAGACAACACAAAAAAACGGCAAAACATGCCGCGGTACGTTCGGTGAGGCTGATGGAGTCACCTCGACCGGTGAGGATTCGCTGATCGGAACTCGTCATCCAAGTGGCTCGCACGGCGCGTTCCTCCTGACATGGTCTCGAAGCAATACCGCCAGCGGTCCCCGAAATGTCATGATAAAACTTGTCCAAGAACAACTTCGCGTTTTGATGGCCGCGAACATCGCGAGGCGACTTTCATCGACATGTCTTCCTCCGTGCTCCGGCTCTGCCATCCGTGCGGCAACTAAATTGTCCGCGATTCTTCAACCCCGTTAGGAGCCGCACGGATGGCAGGGCCGGAGCACGGAGGAAGACAGATTCCCGCCCATCAGAATCTGGTGTTGATGTTGGACGGGTTCTGAACCCGAAGCCAACGGCGACGGTGTGCTTGCGCGATCGCCGTCGCCGCTGGCTCCGAGTTAAACGACGGGGCGGTGCTGTGCATTTCGGAACGGCGCTTGAGGCATCCGTCGGACCGTGTCAGAATCGTTTCTGACATTCACGACCTGACAGTTCCCTTGGACCATCGAGGGAGGGCGAAACATGCCTTCGATTTTGGAACCTATCGTTCTTGATCCGCCAATCTCGGTTCCGCGCCCCCCCATTGCCGCGCCGCCGCTGAAGCTGCCGCCGCTGGAACAGGGTGACACACTCACCCGTGAGGAGTTTGAACTCCGCTATCACGCGATGACGCACGTCAAGAAAGCCGAACTCATTGAAGGAGTCGTCCACATGCCGTCGCCCGTCCGTTGGGATAAACATGGAGTTCAACACTTCCGACTGATTGGTTGGCTGAATAGGTATGTGGACGCGACTCCGGGCGTCGAAGGTGCGGACAACGCGACCATCCGACTTAACCTGGATAATGAACCTCAGCCAGATGTCACCTTGATCGTTGAACCGCGTTGTGGAGGCCAAGTCATCATCGACGAAGATGGCTATGTTGTCGGTGCCCCGGAATTGGTCGCGGAAGTCGCGGCCAGCAGCACGAGCTTTGATCTGCATACCAAGTTTCGCGTCTATCGCCGGGCGGGCGTGCGCGAGTACCTCGTCTGGCGAGCGTTGGATCAGGAATTCGATTGGTTTGTGCTGCGTGGTTCGCAGTTTGAGCGGCTGGCTTCCGATGCGGACGGATGCTTGAAAAGCGAAGTCTTTCCGGGACTGTGGTTGTCGGTCCCGCACCTGCTGGCGGCCGATTACCGAATGGTCGGTAAGGTGCTGCAAGACGGCCTGCAATCGGACGAGCACTCCGCGTTTGCTGCCAAGCTGGAACAAGTGGCCTCGAAAGGAAACTGATTCATGCCGACAGCACTCTCTGGTGTTCTGCCTGTCTTTCAGACGCCATTTCACGATGACGAGTCGATCGACTTCGAGACGCTTCGCCGCGAGATCGACTGGTTGTTTGATCGGGGTGCCGATGGCATCGTGATGGCGATGGTCTCTGAGACGCTGCGGCTTTCGACCGACGAGCGGCAATCTCTGGCTGAGCACGCTTGTCGTTGCGGGCTGTCGCGTGGCTCGGTCGTCATCAGCGTGGGAGCGGAAAGTTCGCACACGGCCGAGCGACTCGCTCGGCACGCGGCGGATGCGGGAGCGACCGCGTTGATGGCGATCCCACCGGTCTCGGTGTCAGTGGGCGAGAGCGAGCAACTGCGGTACTTCGAGCGGCTGCTGCAAGCGGTCTCGATTCCGTTGATTGTGCAAGATGCCAGCGGCTACGTCGGCCGGCCGATGTCGATTGCCCTGCAAGCTCGGATGTGGCGCGAGTTTCATCCGCGAGTGCTCTTCAAGCCCGAAGCGGTTCCGATCGGCCAGCGACTTTCCGAACTCCGAGACGCGACGAACGGAGAGGCTGCCGTCTTCGAGGGGAGTGGCGGCATCGCGCTCGTCGATAGTTTTCGCCGAGGCGTCGTCGGCACGATGCCGGGAGCCGATCTAATCAACGCGATCGTCGCCTTGTGGCGTGCATTGCAAGCGGGTGACGACCGTCGAGCCTATGACATCTCGCTGCCGCTCTCCGCGCTCGTGGCGCTGCAAACGGGACTCGATGGATTCCTGGCCGTCGAGAAATATCTGCTGCACAAGCAAGGTCTCTTCCGCAACATGCTGATTCGCGGGCCGGTCGCGTTTCAGCTCGATGAGGAGACTCGGCGTGAAGTCGATCGCCTGTTTGATAAGCTGTCCGCCGTTGTTGGCTCGGCCTGAAGCTGTGAAGTTTTAGAGCCGCGACCGTGAGGGAGCGGTTGTGTTTTGGACTGACGACCGCTCCC
>JBJXEX010000430.1:0-3156 GCA_046156195.1 Planctomycetaceae bacterium
AGGAGCGGCAACTGCGGTTGCTGGAGGCCATCGAGCAAGGGCAGATCGCCGCCACCGAGCTGGACCCGGTGCGAGTCAACCAACTGACGCAGGCCAAGGACGAGACCCTCCGCGAGCGAGCCAAGACGATTCTCGCCGCGGCGGCTCCGGCGAGTCGCAAGGAGGTGTTGGACGCCTATCAGCCATCACTGTCGCTCAAGGCCGATCCGAAACGGGGACGCGAGCTGTTCGTCAAGAATTGCTCGACCTGCCACCGCGTCGACAACGTCGGAGTCAACGTCGCTCCGGACATCTCTGACACACGCACCAAGAAGCCGGAGCAACTGCTGTTGGACATTCTCGATCCGAACAAGGCGATCGACGCGAACTACTTCGCGTATGCCGTGGCGCTCAAAGAAGGCACGGTCCAATCCGGAGTCATCACCTCCGAGACCGCGACCTCGATCACGCTCAAACAACCCGAAGGCAAAGTTCTGACGTTGTTGCGGAGCGACATCGAAGAACTCCGCAACACCGGGCTTTCGCTGATGCCCATCGGGCTGGAGAAGAATGTTGACCAGCAAGCGATGGCCGATCTGATCTTCTGGCTGAAGAACTGGCGCTATCTCGATGGCAAGGTGCCGGCGACGAGTTTGAAGTAACTCGACGAATCTGGTTCCCACGCTACGCGGGAACGAGTTCAAAGAAGGTTCATCCGTGGGGCGGCTTTGCCATCCGTGGGGTCGAGTCCGAAGTTTTGACCCCACGGATGGCAAAGCCGCCCCACGGATAAAAAATGGCCAGTCACCAACGGAGTTTCCCAACTGGCATTCCCAACTTTGATCGAGACGTGACTTTGTTTTCGCTCTCTCATCATTCTGCCCTCCCATCATTCTGCTGTCCCATCATTCTGCTGTCCGTGTTTCAGCAGAATGATGGGTGGGCAGAATGATGTTGGATGAAACCCACTTCCCGTTTGACGAACTGGCCATCACGCTTTTTTCGATTCATTCCTTTGACCGGATTCCTTTGATTGGTCTCCTCTGACAACCATCATTGCGAGCTGACGAGATCAAAGGAATCTGGTCAAAGGAATGGAACGACGGGATGTTTTTTGGTTCCCTTACATTGAAATTAGGATCACTTTTTCATGCGCATGTTTCTCGCCGCCGAATGGCAAAACCGAGCGTCCGTCACGAACGTCACGAACCCGTTCAACGGCGAAGTCATCGACACCGTCCCGCGCGGCACGGCCGCCGATGTGGATGCCGCTCTGACGACGCTGGTCGAGGGCGCGAAGCTGATGCGTCAAATGCCCAGCGCGGAACGCTGCCGAATTCTGCGGTCGGCGGTCGAACGGATTCGACAGCGTGCCGAAGAGTTTGCCCGCACCATCACGCTCGAAGAGGGCAAGATCCTGGCCGAGAGCCGGCTGGAAGTCAGTCGCGGGTGCGAGACGCTGGAAGTCTCGGCCGAGGAAGCCAAACGGATCACGGGTGAAGTGCTGCCGCTGGATGCCGCGCCGGGCGGAGCGGGCAAGTTTGGATTCACACTGCGCGTCCCGTGCGGGATCGTCGCGGCGATCACTCCTTTCAACTATCCGTTGAATCTGGTGGTTCACAAAGTGGGGCCGGCCCTCGCGGCGGGGAACGCGGTGCTCATCAAGCCGGCGGGAGATACGCCGCTAACCGCGTTGAAGCTGGTCGAGGTGTTGCTCGAAGCGGGTTTACCGCCGCAGGCAATCGCGTGCATCACCGGGCCGGGTGCTGAGCTTGGACGAGCGATCTGCACCGATCGTCGCGTTCGTAAGATCAGCTTCACCGGCAGCTATGAAGTCGGCACCGCGATCTGCGGCATGGCGGGCGTGAAGCGCGTCACGATGGAACTGGGGAGCAACAGCCCGGTGATCGTGATGGACGACGCGGACTTCGATCGCGCCGCGCAGTTGGTCGCCGCGTCGGGCTTCGCGAACGCGGGGCAAGTTTGCATCTCAGCCCAGCGCATTTTGATTCCGCGAACACGCACGGGCGATTTCTTGGACGCTCTCAAACCGCGCGTCGAGTCGCTCACAACCGGCGATCCGCTGGACGAAGTGACCAAGATGGGGCCGATGATCCGCGAGGCTGATGCGATCCGGGTCGAGTCGTGGGTTCGCGAAGCGACCGCCTCCGGCGCGACGCTCGTCACGGGGGGAACTCGGCGAGGCACCCTGCACGCGCCGACGATCCTGGCGAACGTCTCACCGAATCAGCGAGTGAGCTGTGATGAACTCTTCGGACCAGCGGTGGCCGTCACGCCGTTCACCGATTTCGACGAGGCACTCGCACTGGCCAACGGCACGAACTACGGCCTGTCGGCCAGCATTTTCACGCGTGACCTGGACCGCGCGCTGCGGTTCGCTCGCGAGGTCGATGCGGGCAATCTGCACATCAACTGGGGGACGCAATGGCGAGCGGACTTCATGCCCTACGGAGGCTTGAAAGACAGCGGCACAGGCAAAGAAGGCCCACGCTATGCCATTCGCGAAATGACCGAAGAGAAAATGGTCGTGATTCACAGCTCATGAACGCGGGCGAATTCCTGGTGCGGTGTTGTCGGCCCCCATCCGCCTTGGGGGCTGTTGATTTAATGAATGGACTAATGTGTATTCCCCCGCCGTTGACCACTCAGGGAGGGGGGAGCGTGAAAAAGAATTACTGGGCCAAAGCGCCGTTACCACGCGAGCAGATCGTCTTGTTTCAGACCAAGCTTGATGAGGTCATCTCAGACGATCATCCGGCCCGGTTGATGGCCGAGATTGCCGCGGGCTATGACTGGTCCCCGTGGGAAGAGGTCTATCACGGCTGGCGAGGGCAGCCGCCCATTCATCCTCGAATCCTGACCCTGCTCTGGGTGTATGGCATGCGACGCGGCTTCCGATCCGGTCGCAAAATGGAGTACATGACTCAGAACAACCTCGATTTTATGTGGCTCGCCGAGGGGCATCGGCCGGATTACACCACGTTCTGCAACTTTCGCACAGACTTCAAAGACCAGATCAAAGACTTCTACTGACTCTACCGGATTGCAGGGGCAAGCTTGCGGTAGCCCATGAGGGATGTGGAAATGTTGAGGTTATGGAGCCAGTTTTCGTGATACGAGCGACCGTTGAGTCGGTCGGCGGGACAGTGGAATTCT
>JBJXEX010000448.1:0-17767 GCA_046156195.1 Planctomycetaceae bacterium
TCTGGCCCACTGTCCGCGACAGAGCCTGGCAGTCTTATGAAATCCCCCACCCCCTAACTCATCACGCCAAACCCAAATTCAAGTCGCAAAAAACCCGCAAACTCGCGGTGTAGAGCGGATCGCACCCTTCTGCCAACATCCCGAGGAGGCATTCCTCGGCTTTATCCTGGCCAAGTTCCTTGAGCGCGTCGTCGTACAGCTCCGGGTCACTGTTGCGAATTATCCGAAGGTAGTTTTCACGATTCTGGGACATCACCTCGAAGACGACTTCTGGATTTCCTTTGTGGGCCTCGAGTAGTTCTCGAAAATCTTCCCGAGTGTTTGGAATTCGGACATGAAACTGCGCCAGCCAACGTGCAAAATCCATGCGTTCTGAGTCTGACAGAACGATTCGCTTCTTCCCCGCAATCTTTTCGCGGTAGATGCGTGCTGCTCGATTGTCATGAATGCTCAGGCTGTCTTCGATGTCCTCCGGCCATAAATCCTGCGCTGAACCAGCTTTTCTCGGATTCCGTGGTTCCGCCTTGCCGGTGAAAATGTCGAGTTCATAAAGCAACGGCTCGCGGAACTTTTTGAGTAGCCATTCCGGCAAGTAATGTGTGTTCTGGCTTTTCGTTGGCTCCATTCCGCCATCCTTCATCACACTGCGGATGCCACAGCTTGCCGTAACTGGCCACAGGATCACGCTCCACATTCACGCCATGCACGGCACTCCTGTCAGTAGGAAACAGGACGCGACGGATTATGCAAGGACTTGTTCACTACGGCCAGCGGGGCTTAACCGAACTTTTGGCCTCACAGTCCAAAATCATCTGTGTGAAGAGTGCGCCACGTGAGTTTTTGGACAACACCTTTGTCCCACTGGAACAGGAACTATGTCCCAAATGACAACAACTTTGTCCCAAACCACCACGTACCGCTAAACGTCCAAGTCTTTGACATCGAGCGCGTGTTTCTCGATGAATTCGCGGCGGGGTTCGACGGCGTCGCCCATGAGGACGCGGAACATTTCATCCGCCGCCGCCGCGTCGTCCATCGTGACTTTCAACAGCGTGCGCGTCTCGATGTTCATCGTTGTTGCCCACAGTTCTTCGGCGTCCATTTCGCCCAGGCCCTTGAAGCGAGTGATCTTCTTCCCCTTCTCGCCGAGCTTGCGGAGGGACTGGATCAGCTCGCGGATGCTGGTGAGCTTGATGCCGCCAGCCGGATTGTCGATGTGGAAGGGGTAATACGGCTCGCCGTTGCGGTTGCCGGCGGGGAGCAAGTCTTTCATCGCGAGATTGAATGTCTTCAGTTCCTTCAAAGTCTCGTTGATGGAGCGGACTTCGTGGAGGTCAACGATTTGCAGGTGGCCATCTTTGATCGCTTTGAGATTGTGCTGGCCGTCGCTGTCGATGGTTGTTTCGGGTGGCACGTTGGAAACCTGCCCCACAGCGGATTCGGCGGCGGCGATCGTGAACTCTTCGCCTCGGCGGAGTTCTTCGGAGGCGAGGAACTTGTCGAGATCCTCTTTGACGAAGAACCAATGCTGGTCTTTGCCGACGAAGACTCGGAAGCGCGGCAGGCTGCCGTCGGGTGACAAGTGATGCGTGGCGACGTGACGCAGGTCGATGCCCCGACGCTCCATTGTTTCGAGCGGGTCGGACAAGCGACGAATCAGCGCGACCAGCTTGTGCAGACTTTCCGTTTCGATCCGGGTGCCGTCTTCTAGGACGACGACGCTCTCGTTGAGGCCGATCTCGATCAGCTCGCCCATCATTTGTTCGTTCGATTGCACATAGCGGATCTTGCTGCGTTGCTCGACTTTGAAGAGCGGCGGTTGAGCAATGTAGATGCAGCCGTTCTCCACCAGCTTGCGGAGGTGCCGGAAGATGAATGTCAGCAGCAGCGTGCGGATGTGGCTGCCGTCGACGTCGGCGTCGGTCATCAGGATCAGCTTGCCGTAGCGGCGTTTCTGGACATCTTCGAGTTCGGCTCCGGGCGGAACTCCGACCGCTTTGAAGATGTTGCCGATCTCGATGTTGTCGAGCACCTTGGTGAGGACCGCTTTCTCGACGTTCAGGATTTTGCCGCGCAGGGGGAGGATCGCTTGCGTGTTGGAGTCGCGGCCGGTGTCGGCTGAGCCGCCGGCCGAATCGCCTTCCACGAGATACAGCTCGCTGAGGTTGAGGTCTCGGCTGCGGCAATCGCGGAGTTTGTCGGGCAGGCCACCGGTGGTGAGGCCGCCCTTCTTGTTGCGGACGAGATCGCGGGCTTTGCGCGCGGCTTCGCGAGCTTCGGCGGCAATCATGCCTTTCATCAGGATGGTTTTCGCCGTTTGAGGATTCTCTTCGAGGAAGCGGCTGAGTCCGTCGCCAACCATCGACGAGACGGCCCCCTCGACTTCGGGATTCGTCAGTTTGACTTTCGTCTGCGATTCAAACTTGGGGTCGGGAACCAGAACAGCGACGACCGCCGTCAGTCCTTCGCGGAAGTCGTCGCCAGTGGGAGTGAAGTCTTTGAAGAAGTTATTTTTCTTGCCGTAGTTATTGAGTGCCCGAGTCAGGCCACTCTTGAAGCCGCTCAGGTGCGTTCCACCGTCAGGGTTATAGATGTTGTTTGCATAAGGTCGAACGATGTCAGAACTGCTGTCGTTATATTGCATCGCGACTTCGACACCGATCCGCTGCTTCGTGCCGTCGCTGAGTTCGTGTTCGTGCTCTCCTTTGAGATGGACGATGTCTGGATGCAACGGGTTGTCGGTGCGGTTCAGGTATCTCACGAAACCAAACAAGCCGTCTTTGCAACTGAACTCATCCGATTGATTCGTCCGCTCGTCGTGAATGCGAATGACCACGCCCGCGTTGAGAAACGCCAGTTCTTGCATCCGTTTGTGGATCACGTCGTAAGCAAATCGGGTTTCTGGAAAGATCGTCGGGTCGGGCGCGAACGTGACCTTCGTGCCGGTTGAATCGCTCTTGCCAATCTTCTGAAGATCATGCACGACGTGTCCGCGGGAAAACTCCATCGTCCAGACATGACCTTCGCGGCGGACTTCCACTTCGAGCCATTCGCTGAGCGCGTTGACGGCGGTGATACCGACACCATGCAGCCCACCGGTTCCGGTCTTGTAGCCGCCGGTGCGATTGAATTTCCCCCCGGCATGGATTTTCGTAAAGACGATCTCCAACGCCGACTTCCCTTCTTGATTGGCCATGCGACCGACCGGGATACCGCGACCATCGTCGATCACCGTGACGCTGCCATCGGCGTTGATTTTGACCGACACCGTCGTCGCGTATCCGTTGACCGCCTCGTCGATGCTGTTATCGACGACTTCATAAACCAAGTGATGTAAGCCATGCGTCCCCGTATCGGCGATATACATCGCCGGACGATGCCGAATGCCCTCGATCCCTTCGAGAGCCGTGATCTGGGTTTCATCGTAGGTATCCGGGGTCGGCGTCGGTTCGATGGTTTGATCGCTCATAAATTCCTAATCCATTTTCGTTTGGTAACTTGACCCTAGGATCCATTTTGAGGTTGTGCGGTTTCTGAATTTGTTCGTTTAACCGCAAGCCGGAGGCGTGCGCGGAACACGCCATAACGACTTTACTTTCGCACGCACGCCTCCGGCTTGCGGTTAAACGACTTATTTCAACAGTCCCCAATCCCGATCGAGTCACTTCAGATCCGTCTTCAGTCGGAACTTAATCTCACGAACTTTCAGGTGAGCAAACCGCTGCTGCATTTGTCCCAGCAACGCTGCCTTGTGAAAGCCAACAACTTCATTGAGAACCGCCGAGCTACCGACACCAACATTCAATACTCCGCGAGTCAAACTGAGAACTCGCGACTGCCGTCCGATCTCTTCTCCGGCGACCGTTTGCCAGGCTTGCTGCAACTGCTCGGTCCCGTGGACTCGTGCGAGACCTTTGAGAGCAATCAACTCGGCGAGCACTTTGCTGACGTGATGAGGCTCGACCGGTTTCACGGCTGGGAACGCTCGGAGATCGTGAAAGGGGTCATTTGGCATCTGCTCGTCGCACAGGCGGTCCGCCTGTGATTCCTCTTGAAGCATCGTCACAGGCGAGACGCCTGTGCTACGGAATTACCGGTCCCTCGCCAGCGGCATAATGACATAGGTGTAGCCGTCATCGGTGCGGAGGACAGCGGCGCTGTCGCCATCGGTCAGTTGCAACTTGACTGCCGTTGAAGCGTCGAGGATGCGCAGGAACTCGGCGATGTAACGCGGGTCGAAAGTGATCGTGATCGGCGAGCCGTCGTAGCTGATTGGCATTTCCACCTTCGATTGGCCGATATCCGCGGCAACGCTGGTCAAACGCAGCACACCGCTATCGAACGTGAAATCGACGCCACGACTCTCCTCGTTCGTGACGATCTGAGCCTGTCGCACGGCCGAGTAGAACGGCGAGACCACCATGTCAATCAATGTGCCACCTGCTGACGGGATAACATCCGCATAACGTGGGAAGCGGCCTTCGACCAATCGGCTATAGATCGTGCTACTGCCGACTTTCACTAACACGCTATTGGGATACACGGCCAAGTACACATCTTGGTCGCTGTCGGTGATGCTCCGTTCGATGAGGCTGAGGGCTTTCGCCGGAACGACCGGTTGAGTCGCTCGCGGTTCGATGGAGCCGATTGTGCTGCATGTGGTGCTGACCACTGCCAAGCGGCGGCTGTCGGTGGCGGCCATCGTCAGCTTGTCGGTCCCGAACTCCATCAGCACTCCGCCGAGAGCGTATCGCGTGCTCTCGGTATCGGTCGCGAAGACGGTTCGCTTAATCATCTCTTTGAATGACGCGGCCGCGACGACGTGATAGCTCGTGGCATCGAACGCTTGCACCGATGGGAACTCGGCAGGGTCTTCGGCCGAGAGTTTGAATTCGCTGTGCCCCGAACGAACCCACAACGCTTTCTCGGTCACTTCCAGGTCCACGCTCTCCTCGGTCAACTCGCGGAGGATCGCGATCAGTCGATCTTTCGGTAGCAGCACTTCACCATCGGAATCTGTCTCAACGCCGGGGATGTCGTAACGAATACCGATTTCCTGATCGGTGCCGATGAGCGTCGCTTTGCCGCCCCCAATTTGGAGCTTCACATTCCGCAGGATTTCTTTCGGAGTTCGGGAGGGGACCACGCCGCTGACGACTTGGAACGCGGTCGAGAGGGTCGGGCGATGGCAATGCAACTTCATGGTTTGCTCACAGAGAAAGAAAGCGAGAGGGTGAGATGTTAGCCTTCTTCTAAAAGATTTTAAGAAAGCAGTCGTCGTATCAGAGAAGACGTTTTTTGTGGAGGAATCGGCGGTCAAAAACGGAGCGGCAAGGTAGCGAAAAACTTACGCACTCACAACGAGCCAAAGTGCTTGTCGATAACCTGTGGAGTGGTCGTTAAACAGCGTCAAAGAGCCGTGATTTCTCGGCGTTGGAGCAACAGTCGCACGGTCTCGTTGGATTGTTCGTTGGTGAGTCGGGCGTCATCGACGATGAGTCCACGCGTTATCGACAGGCGGACTCCAGCCGAGCCAGACGTTGTCGCAACGCCGGTTCTTTATCGAGCCTCGATTCGAGTTTTCGGACGGCATGGATCACCGACGAATGTTGCCGCTCGAAGAACTTGCCGAGTTCCGGATACGACGCATGACAGAGCTTCCGGCAGAGCCACATCGCACATTGTCTCGGCAAGACGAGTGCTTGGGATCGCCGACTGGATCGCAACGCGGACAACACGATGCCGAACTCTTTGGCGACAGCGCGAGTCACCTTCAGCGGAGTGATCGACGCGGCCGGGAGCTCTTGTTGCAAGTACGTTTCAATATCCGCTCGTTTGACCGAACGATGCAAAGCCGTGAGTTGAGTGACGACACCGATCAACTCGCGCGGCGAGACCGACAACGAATCGGCCAACAGCGCGAGTGCGTCGCGTGTGATCGACAAGCGGTGTTGGCGGCAGAAGAGTCGTAACAGGTCGGCTCGGCTTTCTGGTCCGGGTGGTTGGATGCGGATGGTGGTCCCGCCTCGAAAGCGGCTGATGAGTTTCGCCGGAAACGATTCCAACTGACCGGGCAACTTGGTGCTGGTCACGATCACGTCGCAGCCGCGAGCGAGCAGCTCGTCGATGACCGCAAGCAATTGTCTCTGAGATTCCGGGCGGCGTTCGAGAGCTTGGATGTCTTCGCAAACCAAAGCCGATACGGATCGGAAGCGTTCTTGAAAGTCGGGGAGCTGCTGATTGCTTGAAGCCTCGGCGAGTTGAGCGGCGAACTCGGCAGCCGTGACTTGCAAAGGCGCGACTTGCTGCGGCGTGACTTGCGAGGAAGGAAGCTCGCGGAAAGACTCCGCCAGCAACGCGGACTTCCCGCTGCCGGCTGGACCGACGAGGTACATCAACCGGCCTTTGCCAACAGCGGCGGGATTCAACCAACGGCGCAGGGCCGACCGAGCCAATCGTTGCTCGGCCAGCGGGATCAGGAGTTGAACGGCGATCGTTGGGGGCATGGCGGGAACACTATCGCGCGGAGTTGCCGCAACCAAATCAAGGAGGATTTTCGATTTTTGACTTTCGATTGTGAGAGTCCGCCACGGCGAATGATTCGATCAAAAATCAAAAATCAAAAATCGGAGGAGACACTCATGGCATACGACGTTTACGGCGTCGGGAATTCGTTGGTCGATATTCAGGCTCGTGTCGATGATCGGTTTCTCGATCGGATCGGTTTCACGAAAGGGATCATGACGCTCGTCGATGAGGTGACTCAGCGACGTGTCTTGCAACAGCTCGCGGATCAGCCGACGAATCGCTGTGCGGGAGGTTCGGCGGCCAACACGATCATGGGGCTTGTCGATCTCGGAGGGCAGGGAGCCTACGCGGGGAAGACCGGCCGCGATGAGATTGGCGAGTTCTTTCTTTCCGACATGCGGCAACGCGGCGTGAGCATCGAGGTGCCGCCCGCCGAAGGTCAGTCCGGGACGTGCGTCGTGCTCATCACCGCTGATGCTCAGCGGACGATGCTGACGAATCTCGCGGTCTCGGCGACGCTCGGTCCCGACGACATCAACGCGGCCGATGTTCGCAAGGCGAAGTACATCTACATCGAAGGCTATCTCTGGACCAACGAGTTGACGCGGCTCGCTGCTCTGAAGGCGATCGAACTGGCGAAGCTGAATCGAGTGAAGGTCGCGTTCACCGTCTCGGACCCGTTTCTGATCGGGCTGTTCCGCGATCGTTTCTGGCAGCTCATCAAAGAGGACGTCGATTTGCTGTTCTGCAACGAAGAGGAAGCTCGCGCGTTGACCGGGCAGGGGGACTCGATCGAGTCTGCTCGGATGATCCACCAGCATTGCGAGAACGTCGCGCTGACGTTGGGGAAGAACGGTTCGCTGCTGATGCACCAAGGGGAAGTCATTCCGATCGAGGGTCAACCGGTGGTCGCGATCGACACGACCGGAGCCGGTGACATGTACGCGGCGGGAATCTTGTACGGCATCACGAATGGGCTTTCCTGGAGACAAGCGGGACACCTTGCCTCACACGCGGCGGCCCGGATCGTCGGACAGCTTGGAGCACGCTTGCAGCGACGGTTCACTCGCGAAGAGATCGCGGCGTTGTTGAAGTGAGAACGTAACCCGAAGCGTTAGTTTTGAAGTTGCACGCTTTGAACTTGGCTCCGCACCATTTTGTCAGTGTCTCAGTTTGTCTTCATTCCTTTGACCAGATTCCTTTGATTCATGGAGCGAACCTGCGTCTAAGGATTCCGAAAACCACTTTGAGCCTATGGAGATCCCGATGAGACTTCAAATTCCAGGCATCGCATTGTTGGTCGTCTTGTTGAGTGCTGTCGGAGTCAGCGCGGACGAAGAGGGCTTCACCCCACTCTTCAACGGCAAAGATTTATCGGGCTGGGTGCCCGTCAACGTCGCTCCGAATACGTTCACCGCGAAGGACGACATGATCATCAGCACGGGCAAGCCGACCGGCGTGATGCGAACCGCGAAGCAGTATGAGAATTTCATCCTCGAACTCGAATGGCGACATATCCAGCCGAAGGGGAACGCCGGCGTGTTTGTTTGGAGTCATCCGCTGACCGCTCAAGGGACGCCGTTCGCCAAGAGCATCGAAGTCCAAGTGCTCGATGGTCACGAGACCGCGAACTACACGAGTCATGGTGACGTCTTCTCGATTCACGGTGCGCGAATGAAACCGGATCGGCCACATCCCGGAGGTGCCGAACGCTGCCTCCCCAGCGAGAAGCGGAGTAAGCCGTCCCCGGAATGGAATCACTATCGGGTCGAGTGCCGTGACGGAGTGCTCAAGCTGGCGGTGAACGGCAAGATCGTGTCGGGCGGAAGCGAATGCCGGCCGCGCAAGGGTTACATCTGCCTCGAATCCGAAGGTTCCGAGTGTCACTTCCGCAACTTGAAGATCAAAGAGTTGCCCTCCTCGAACCCGCCCGCCGACGAAGTGCAACCGGTGATCGACGGATTTCAGTCGCTCTACACGGGGCTTGATCTCGCGAATTGGGTCAACGATCCGGGGCACGTTGGTCACTGGCAGCCGCAGGATTGGGTGCTCAACTACGACGGCAAGAGCGACGCGAAAGGGACCGGCCCCGCAGATGCCGGGCATCTCTGGACCGACAAAGAATTCGGCGACTTCGAGCTGATCTGCGACTGGAAGTGGACCGGCAAGCCGAAGCCGAACAAACGGCCGGTCATTCAACCAACTGGCGACGAAGGCCCGGAAGAAGAAGAGTTCGCCGACGCGGGTGACAGTGGCATCTATCTGCGCGGTAACGATAAGTCGCAGATCAATATGTGGTGCCGCCCGATCGGCAGCGGCGAGATTCGTGGCTATCGGCTCGACAAGTCGCAGCCCGCCGAGGTCCGCACCGGCTGCATTCCTAAGAAGAAGGCCGACAAACCGATCGGCCAATGGAACCGTTTCCACATCACGATGAAGGGGGATCGCACGACCGTCGTGCTCAACGGCGAGACCGTCATCGACAATGTGCAGCTTCCCGGAATCCCCGCTCGCGGCCGAATCGCGTTGCAGCATCACGGCGACCCAATTCAGTTCGCCAGCATCCTGATTCGCGAGTTGAAATAGGTTTGGCAAGTGCCCGACGAATGAAGGGAGACGACGAATGAGTTCAGAGCTGGGGAAGGCCGAGACGTTTAACCGCTACGCCAACGGCGTGCGCGTTTGGTCGTAGCGACGTTTATTCCACTGCGGCGCGCACGCCGTTGGCGTAGCGGTTAAACAAGGCAGTCCAATTCGTCGTCTCCAATTCGTCGTCTCCAATGTTTCGTCGGGCCATGCTTGAAGGACAAAGCCATGCGAACACTCTTGGTAATTTTGTTGATGGCCACTGGCGCGATCACGGCTTCAGCCGCCGAGCGGCCCAACATCTTGCTGATCGTGGCGGATGATCTCGGTTGGCGGGATGTTGGCTGGCATGGGGGATCGTTTCAGACGCCGGTGATGGACCGACTGGTGCGAGACGGGGTCGAGTTAGATCGGCATTACGTTCAGCCGGTCTGTTCACCGACTCGCACCGCGTTGCTCTCAGGCCGCTGGACCAGTCGCTTCGGGCCGCATGTGTTGTCGCCGACCAATCTCCGAGCGTTTCCCAAAGGGACGCCGACGTTGGCCTCGGTGTTGAAGTCGGCGGGGTACACGACGCATCTGGCGGGGAAGTGGCATCTCGGCTCGCGGTTGGAGTGGGGGCCGAATCATTACGGCTTCGATCACAGCTACGGCTCGTTGAACGGAGCGGTCGATCCGTGGACTCACAAGTATCGGAAAGGCCCGTATGAGGAGACGTGGCATCGCAACTTGAAACGAGTCGATGAAGAGGGAAACGCGACCGAACTGGTGGCTCAGGAGGTTGTCTCGTGGATCAAGCAGCGTCGTGAGCCGTGGCTGATCTATGTGCCGTTTCATGCGGTTCACATCCCGGTCGATGCTCCGGCCGAGTACCGGCAGAAGTACGCCGACACGAAGTTCCACGATGACCCGGCCAAGGATGATTCCCTGCGGCGACTGGCGTCGTTCGTCACTCAGTTGGATACGAAGATCGGTGACTTCGTGAAGGCACTCGATGAGACGGATCAGCGACGCAACACGCTGATCGTGTTCACCTCCGACAACGGCGGAAAGCACAAGGGAGACAACCCGTATTCCGGCCAGGTGGCGGCGACTCCGGCGCTCAGTAGCAATCGTCCGTTGCGAGGTCAGAAGGCCGAACTCTACGAAGGAGGCGTGCGGGTCTGTGCCTTCGCGAATTGGCCGGGCCGATTGACTCCGCGCAAGGTGACCGCCCCGCTTCATGCCGTCGATTGGCTGCCGACGCTGACGAAGCTCGCGGGTGCCGAGCGACCGCCGAACGTGACGCTCGACGGTCTCGATCTCTGGCCGCTGCTGACGGGGGAGATCACCGATCCCGCGCCTCGGACGATTTACATTCCGACTCCGCGAGGTGCCGCCGTCTTGCATGGCGAATGGAAGCTCATCACCCAGCGAGTCAACGAGGTCACGAAGACCGAGCTATTTCACATCACCGTCGATCCGCACGAGACCACCGACCTCGCCGAGAAAGAACCCGCGCGTGTCGCCGAGCTGCAACGAATCCTCGCCGACCTGCGCCGCGACGATCGCACAACGCTGCCGGATGACTTGAAGGGGATCGCGAACTAATTCTACAGCGCACGTTGTAGCCGCGTTGGCCAGAAAGCGGGGTGCCCAAGCCCGCGTTCTGGCGAACGCGGCTACGAAAGTGCGCAGTCGGACTAATTCATTTGGAGTGCTCCGTCGGGCCGTAGCACTCCAAAATGGGAAGGCTTCACCAATGACTCGCAACCTCTTCCTGTCTTCTTTGTTGATGTTGTGGCTCGCGCTTCCGCTGACTGCCGCCGACGAGCCACCGCGGCGGCCGAATGTGATCGTGATCTTGGCCGACGATCTCGGTTACGGAGACCTCGGTTGCTATGGGCATCCGAAGTTCAAGACGCCGCATCTCGATCGCATGGCGGCGGAGGGAGCGCGGCTGACTCAGTTCAACACACCCGCTCCGTTCTGCGCGCCGACGCGAGCCTCGTTGATGACCGGGCGATATCCGTTTCGCAGCGGCATGATGCAGAACCCGGCTCCCGATGGCGGGCCGAAAGCCGATGCGCTGGCGTTAGCACCGAGCGAAGTGACGCTCGCGCAGCTTCTGAAGCCAGCGGGGTACGCGACCAGTCTGGTGGGCAAGTGGCATCTTGGTCACAAGCCGGAATCGTTGCCGACGAAGCGCGGGTTCGATGAGTACCTCGGCATTCCGTACTCGAACGACATGCGGCCGGTGCAGTTGGTTGAAGGGGAGAAGGTTGTCGAATACCCGCTCGTGCAAGCGACGCTGACGCAGCGCTACACCGACCGAGCGTTGAACTTCATCGAACGGAATCGCTCGCGTCCGTTCTTCCTCTATTTCGCGCAGGCGATGCCCCACAAGCCGCTCGCGACTTCGGAGAAGTATTACCGCAAGAGCGGAGCCGGCTTGTACGGCGACGTGTTGGCGGAACTCGATGACAGCGTGGGCCGGGTGCTGGCGAAGCTGAAGGAGTTGAAACTCGACGAGCAGACTTTGGTGGTCTTCACGAGCGACAACGGCCCGTGGTACGGCGGCAGCTCCGGCGGCCTGCGCGGCATGAAGGGGACGACTTACGAAGGGGGCTATCGAGTGCCATGTATCGCGCGTTGGCCGGGACGAATTCCGAAAGGTCACGTCAGCCAGCAGCCCGCCGTGATGATGGATTTGTTCGCGACCGTCTTGAAAGCGGTCAATGTCGATCCGCCCAGTGATCGAATGATCGACGGTCGGGACATTCTGCCGCTGCTCACGTCTGACGCGCCGAGTCCGCACGAGTTCATCCTCGGTCATCAGGGAGACAAGCTGGCGACGATCCGCGACGCGCGGTGGAAGCTGCATGTGCTCAAGCCGAACGATCGCAAGGACAAACTCGAAGCCGATGGCCGTTGGCTCGATCCGCGCGGGCCGGATGGCGTGACGATCCTCGCACCCTATGAGCAGCATCAACCGTCCGACTATCCGGGCCTCCGCACCGGCGACGACGCGAAGGCCATGCAACTGTTCGACCTGCAAGGTGACCCCGGTGAGCAGCACGATGTCGCGGCAGCACATCCTGAAGTCGTCGCTCGGTTGATGCGGCTTTACGACGGCGTCGCGAAATGAATGTGCCCCTTGAATCAGAGGAATCTGGTCAAAGGAATGAAGACCAGCCACTCAAAACTCTGAAGAACCGAAATCCAAACGGGGTTCGACTCATGGTTTCCCGCATCTATCTCGACCACAACGCGACGACTCGGCCGTGGCCGGAAGTCATTGAGACCGTCGCGTACCATTTGCAGCACAGCTATGCGAACCCCGGCAGCCGACATGCTGAAGGGCGACAGGCTCGCAAAGTGTTGGAGTCTTCGCGCGAGTCGATCGCGTCAATCCTCGGTGCGCAGCCCGATGAAGTCATCTTCACCAGCGGTGGGACCGAGGCGTCGAACCTCGCGCTGTTTGGTGCGGCGTTGTCGATGACTCCCGGCACGATCGCGCTGACGGCCGGCGAGCATCCGGCGACGATCGAAGCGTGCAAGTCGCTCAAGCCCAGCGGCTGGGAGTTGACGCTGCTGCCTGTTGATCGCGAAGGACGGCTGCTCTCAACGGAGTGGGGTGTGTTGGGATCGCACTCCCCAGTGAAGCTCGTCACCGTCATCCTCGCTCACAACGAGACCGGCGTGATTCAAGAGGTGCGACCGTTGGCGGCGCAGTGCCGCGAGCATGGTGCGTTCTGCCACATCGACGCGGTTCAAGCCGTCGGGAAGATCGAGGTGAGCTTCGCGGAACTCGGTGCGACCTCGCTGGCATTCGGTGCTCACAAGTTTCACGGTCCGCGCGGCATTGGCGGATTGCTACTGAAGAAGGGGACAACGCTCGCGCCGTTTGAGTTTGGTGGTCATCAAGAATCGGGACGCCGACCGGGGACGGAGATGGTGGCGCTCGCGGCCGGCATGGCGAAGGCGCTGGAGTTGTGGCATCGCGATCGACACGAACGAACCGCTCGGCTGAAGGAACTTCGCGATCGACTGGAAGCGGGATTGCTCGATCGTTGTCGGTGGGCGGTCGTGAATGGATCGCGTGAGCATCGCTTGCCGAACACGCTCAACATCGCGTTTCCGGGACTCGACGGCGAAGCGATCCTCGTCAACTTGGACCTCGAAGGGATCGCCTGCTCGCTGGGCAGCACCTGCGCGAGCGGTTCGGCCGAACCCGCACCGGCTCTGGTGGCGATGGGCGTTCCGCCGGAGGTTTACAAAGCGTCGGTACGCTTCACGGTCGGGTTGGAGAACACGGTTGCCGAAATGGACGAGGCGGCCGAACGCATTGGCCGCGTGATCGGACGGCTGCGCGGTTGAACGCGGGGTCGGGTGTGCGAATTTCAGATTTCGCCGATGAGGACTCAGAAAGTGGGAAACGTCATGGCGGCGAAATCTGAAATTCGCACACCCGACCCCTTGGTCGCTCGCACCGAGCGGCATTATCTGATCGCGCTGCTGCTGCTCGCCGCGCTGCTGCGGTTGGGAGTCATCTGCTGGAAGCCGGAATCGCTGTCCGAGGATCGCGATCTGTATTGGGGGATCGCGAAGCATTTGGCAGCGGGACACGGCTTTGCCAATCCCGATTGGGGACATCCGACGGCCTATCGGCCGCCGCTGTATCCGTGGCTCCTGGCCGGGATCCTCTTTGTCGGAGGGGGTGCCAAGTTGCTGGCGTTCGTGCAAATCGGTCTGAGCGTTTCGACGGTGTGGCTGACTTGGCGACTGGCAAAACGGTTGGGGCTTCGGTCGATGGCGTTGTTGGCGGCGGCGTTTGTCGCAGTCAATCCGTTGTTGGTTCAGACAACCGCATTGGCGATGACGGAAACTCTCAGCACGTTCTTGCAGACGTTGTTGTTGCTGATACTCGTCGAGACTCGTCCGGGTGAGTGGCGACATCGTTGGGGGATCGGAGTGCTGTTCGGTTTGGCAGCGTTGTGCCGCCCGACGATTTGGGCGTTTGCCGTTCTCGCGAGCGTTGTCAGTGTGGCGGGACTCTTTGTCCGGAGGTCGTCGGCCTCAAGCCCGCGTCGAGTTCATGTCTTGGCTGGCTGGCTGGCGATCGCGCTGACGTGCGGGCTGACGGTGGCCCCGTGGGTGATTCGGAATTACCTGATCTTCGGCGAGCCGATCCTGACGACGACTCACGGGGGCTACACGCTGCTGTTGGGTAACAACGACGAGGTCTATCGCGCCGAGATCGCCGAACCGACGGGACAACCGTGGGACTCGCGCGCGTGGCAACAGTCGCTCAGCCAGGCAGTGCGGCAAAGGGACGTGGGGAAGTGGATGTCGTTCCAATCCGAGGAGGCTCACCTCGAGTTTCGTGAGCTGAAGCGCGACCGTCGGATGTCTGACATGGCACGAACCTGGATTCGTCAGCACCCGCGCGAGTTCGCCGAATCCTGTTGGCTGCGCGTGCGTCGCTTTTGGAACATCTTCCCTGGCGGTGCGGATGCGGGATCGCTGCCAAAGTTGGCTCAGTGGGGAATGGCTCTCTTCTTCGCCATCGAACTGCTGGCTGCGGCGATCGGTCTGTGGCGGCTACGGCGCGACGAGTGGTCGAGATGGTGGCCGCTCGTGTTGCTGGTGCTGAGCTTCGCGCTGGTGCATGTGGTCTATTGGAGCAACCTGCGAATGCGTGCTCCGGTCGAGCCGGTGCTGGCACTGCTGGCGGCGAGAGGGCTTGTGCTACGGAACACGGATGACGCGGATTTCACGGATGGGCGAAAATGAGCAGGTGCTTGCTGCGATTGATCCCCACCAACCCGCCGGTTTTTGGATCGTGAGCAAAGCCCTGTCCCGTGAACGGCACCGATTGTTGATCGACGAGTTCCAGCACGCGGCCGGTCTTCGGAAGTCGCAGCCGAAAGAAGATAGGATCGTCGTGGCCTGTCACCAGCAGAGCATCGTCGCGCCACAAGCCGCCGGACAAACTCATGCGATGCAACTCGCGAATCACATTGGCCGGATACGTCCAGCGGCCTTGCTCGCGCCAGTCCTGATCGAACTTCACCAGAAATGTCTGAGCGTTGTCGTCGCCGTACCGAGCGAAGTTGCACCACCAATGCTCGTCGTGCCGCACGGCCCACGTCAGGCTGCCTCCGAAGTTGCCGAAATCTTTGAACGTCGTCAGCCGCAACGAGTCCAAGTCGAGCACCTTGATCTCGCTGCGTTCGGGTGTCTGTGGATAGTTCGAGTGCGCGCAATACAGTCGTCGCTCCCACAGGAAGCCGCTGTTGAGATGCTTGGCCTCGCCGGTGCTGGTGGCCAGTCGCTCGCCCGACTGCCGGTCGTACTTCGCAACGAGCGTGTTCGTGATCGCGTACACGAACTGGTCATCGGCCGCCGCCGCTTGATGAGCCTCCGGAGCCGACAACGTGCCGGTCTGTTTCCAGACGACCTTTGCGTCGGCCGGTGCAGGCTTCTCCTGCGACCAACCGACGGCACTCATCGTTAGGATGAGCCAAACAGTTCCCATGAAGAGCACGTCGTTGCGATTCATCGTCATCACGCGCCTCGAATGGTTTCTAACGGTCATGACTTCTCCGGCCGAAAGCCGACCGCCGAAAGCCGATCGCCGTAATACCGTTTTTGCTGGTAGCCTGACTCTCCGAGTCGGGCATCGTCCTGAAGAAGTCCCGACTCGGAGAGTCAGGCTACGGACGAGGTCGCGGACCTGACCGGCGAGTGCGGACGCTCAGCAGCCAATCGCCGCAGGTGATGAACAACGTCTGGCGATCCTCGCCGCCGAACGTGCAATTGGTCAGCGTGTCGATCGGCGTCGCGAGATACGCCAGCAACTGGCCAGTCGGCGAGACGACATGAATGCCCGGCTTCGTATCGAGCGTCTCATGCGTGCCGCGCGTCTTGTGCAATCCGGCGGCGACGTACAAGTTTCCTTCGGCATCGACGCACAAACCGTCGCCCCCTCGGCCGGGGTAGAAGTCGATGATCCGCCGCGTGTTCGCGACCGTGCCGTCCTCCTTTAAGTCGTAAGCGAAGAGGCAGCGATTTCGATTCTCGCGTCCGTCCGATTCGATCAGATACAGCGTGCGACTATCGGGAGAAACTTCGACTCCGTTGGGCATGTGAATGTCCGGCTCATGCAGAACTCGCGCGACCTTGCCATCCGGGTCGATGCGATAAACCGAGTTCACGTTCAACTTCTTTTCGTCCGTGTTCGGCAACCGCGACGTGAAGTAGATCCGCCCCTTCGCGTCGATCGTCAAATCGTTCGGTGCGCCAAGCGGATGCCCATTGAACTGATCGACCAAGACGGTGATCTCGCCCGTCTTCAAATCGGTGCGAGTGACTCGGCCGGACTTCCCTTCGCACGCCAGCAAGCGGCCAGAGTGATCGAAGAGCAGCCCGTTGGCTTCGCCGCTGTTCTCTCGGAAGGTCGAGAGTTCACGCGACTTTGGATTCCAAATCAGAATCTTCGCGCCGTAGGCATTCGTGAAGAAGACTCGTCCATCCGGTGCGCCCGCCGGACCTTCAGTGAAGACCTTTTGATCGACGACCTTCGTCACTTCTTGCAACGGCCCCGCGAAGAAGTCGTCCGACTTCAAGCCGGTATAAAGCTCTGAGATTCCAGCCGCTCGCGCGGAGGCGGTGAGCAGCGTCAGTCCGGCAGCAGCGTTCGCTGCCAGAAACTCGCGGCGTGTGACGAGAGAGCATTTCATCATGACGTCCTTTGTGAGCGGCATCCGTCGGGCGCTAGCCATTGGTATCTCCACAATTTTGCGAAGCCCATGAAAACATGTTCGTCTTACTCCGCGCTCTTCGCTTCTCTGCGGTAAGAGGAGGCATTTCCATCACTTTGACCGCAGAGAAGCGAAGAGTGCAGAGATGCCGCAATTGCCGACGTTTTCGAGTTGTGTAGATACCAATGGGCGCTAGCCGCCGGTCAATCGGGATCGACGTTTTCCAGCAAAAGACCGGCGGCTAGCGCCGTGCCGCTCAGTGAATCAAATCACCACCGGCTTGCCGAGCACTCGTCGCGCGGCGGCGATTTGCCCCGAGTGCATCGTCACATGCCCGGCCAGCAGGTTGAACACGAGGCCGACGGTCGGGCACATCTTGAATGTCGGCGGGCCAGGCTTGTCCAGGTCGGCGTCCGGCAGCGCATCGAGCGCGGCCTTCGTCGCCGCTCGCTGGAGATCGAATAGCTCAAGGTACTTGGCCTTTGTCAGAAACTTGGCCGGATCATCGCAGCCGGTTGATTCCTTGCCGTGCTGCTCGCCGAAGCCCGCTGGCAACGGGGCTCCCGCGCCGGGGCAGACCATCTCCAACAGTTGTTTCTCCGAGTTGATCAAATGGCCGATCTGCCAAGCCAGATGATTGCTCCCCACCGTTGGGCGAGTCATCAACTCCGCGTCGGACAAATCGCCGAGGTACGTCTTGAGGATGTAATCTCCCAAATCCATCTGAGCTTTCAAAACATCTTTCGCATTCATGGTGTTGTCCTTTGCTGAAGAGCTTGTGGCGCACGCGGCTCGCGTGCGACAGCGCGGATGGAGTTTGTGGTCCGCAAGGCTGCCGAATTCAAGCGACCACGAACACTGTGGCGCACGCGGCTCGCGTGCGAATGAACCGACGCACGCGAGCCGCG
>JBJXEX010000449.1:0-19872 GCA_046156195.1 Planctomycetaceae bacterium
GGTCGGCGGCACGACCGTTGAACTTCACGACCGCCTGCCCGTGCGACGCCGAAACTTGGACACGGTCATTGCCGGTGACTTCGATCGACAATTGACCGTCAACGAAACTGGTGGAAGAGAGTTGCAAGCGCTGCTCCAACGCATCCAAGGCACCCGACCGCGCGTGCCGATTTCTGTGTGTGAATTTAGAGGGGGGGGGGGCTTTGGAAAAACTGGCCTTCAAGCGGCGATTCAGAGCGGTCAACCAATTCCAGCGCGCAAGGGACATGGGGCTGTCTCCGATGGTGGAAATATCTGTTTTGTCGGATTTGACACGCGAAGCTGCGCGAATGCGCTCAGTGGACGGGCACATTAAAAGCCGAAAATCAAATGAGCAAGCACGAACCGTGAAGATTTGCTGACACTCAGGAATTCCCTGAGACTCAAAATTCCGGGTGCGGAACTGGCTATGTTGGCACCGCCGCAGGCAGGTTGTCCGATTGCGTTGGGGGCGATGAGCGTCCGCCCGTCAGCACGGCGATCGCTTCGACCAGCATCAAGGCCGCGAGCGCCAGCAGCACGACGCCGATCCACGGCACGACCTCACGCGGGGCCGCGAACGCCCCGGCCTTATCGAAGAACTTCGGCCACGTCATCGAGATCAACGCCCAAGTACTCATCACATACATCAGCACGGTCGGGATGCCGGTCACGAACCAGACCCAACGCTCCCGGCGAGTTCGCCACAACCAGACTGTCACGCCCAGCAGCGTCAACGCGGCCAGCAGTTGGTTGCTCGCGCCGAACAGATTCCAGAAGACCTTCCAGATTGGCGGTAGAGCCTTGCCGGCGGAATCAACTCCCGGTTGCAGCAGAAAGAAGAGCGGTGCTCCGGCCGTCAACGCCGTCCCCAGCCAGCGGCCGATCCGATTATGCCAACCGGTCAGCTCTTGGATGATGTAACGTCCCAGCCGCGTGCAGACATCGAGCGTGTCGTAGATGAACGTCGTGAACGCCATCAGCGCGAAGGAAACTCCGATCTGTGGCGAGACCCCCAGCACTTCCAGAAAGCTGCCGATGCCGAGTGCGTAAATCAGATTCGGCTGCGGGTTCTGCACGGCGGCGGAGTCCTTTGCCAAGACCATTACACAACACAGCGACACGATGGCGACCATCCCCTCCAGCAGCATGGCTCCGTAACCGATGGTCTTGGCGTCGGTCTCTTTCGCCAATTGCTTCGACGTGGTGCCCGAGCAGATCAACGAATGAAAGCCGCTGCACGCTCCGCACGCGATCGTGATGAAGAGCATCGGCACCAAACTCTGTCCCGCCGGGCTGACGAACCCGTTGAAGGCGGGATATTGAATCGGCTCGCCGCCGAAGATCAGTCCTAAAGCTCCACCGGCCAATGCGACGTACAAGAAGTAGCCGCCCAAGTGGCCGCGCGGCTGCAACAACAACCACACCGGAACGATCGCGGCGATCAAACAGTAAATCAGCAGCAACACGTCCCAAACTCGCCGAGCGTTATCGGCCAGCACCGCCGCCACCGCTTCCGGCGAGTCGTATCCCGTCGGCGTCGGCAGAAACGACTCAAGGCTGAACGGCAGTTTCTGTCCCGCCCAGATCGACACACCCACCAACGGCAGAAAGATCAGCGTTGCCCAGTTCAGCGACAGCTTCGTATGCCGCAGCAGCAAGCCCATCACGATCGGCAGCATGAGGTACATCAACGATGAAGTCGCGATGCCGCCGCCGGTAACGATCTCGCCGTTCTCCAGCACTTGCCTCCCGATGAATGCCGACGCGGTCAGGTCCGTGAACGCCACGATGATGTAAACCAGAGCGATCCAGACGAAGCTCAGAAACAACACATAGGACCGGCGAGTCATGTGCTCGCGGACGACCTCGGCAATCGACCGCGCTTTGTGGCGAATCGACGCGGTCAGCGAGAACATGTCATGCACGCCGCCGATAAAGACGCAGCCGATCAAAATCCAGATCATCGCGGGCACCCATCCAAAAGCGACGCCCGCCAGGATCGGCCCGACAATTGGCCCCGCCGCCGCGATGGCCGAGAAATGTTGGCTCAGCAGAAACTTCGGCTCGATCGGCTCGAAGTCCACGCCGTCGTTGAGTTCAACCGCCGGCGTGGCCTTGTTCGGATCGAGCCGCAACAACCGAGCGAGGAACCGGCCGTAGGTCACATAGGCAATCGACAGCACAACGGCAGATAGCAAGACGACAGGAAACAGGCTCATGGTTCACCTTAGGAGTGCGCGCGATCCGCCGCCCTCCCTTGATGAGCGGCTGACAGCCACGATACCAACAACAAGGCACCTTGACCAACTTCCGCGACCTCGGTTATTCCGCCGCCGATTCTCGGCTACGAACGGCAAACAAGGAGGTTCGTCATGGTCAAACGCTGGCTCGCCGGATTGGGCATCACCGCATACTTGGGGACATTGCTTTTCGGAATCGTGTCCCACGCCGCCAACTTTCAGGACGGCTCGCACCCTTCGATGTATTTCATCGTGTGGGACATGTTCTGCGGCTGGTCGGCCTACGAAACGCGCACGCACATCGTCGGCCAGGGGATCAGCGGCAAGTATTACGAACTCTCGCCCGGCCCCTGGAGCGACTATCACCCTTACGGCGACATCAGCCGGCAGCACTACGACTCGTTCAACCTGCATCCTCAGACGATTGCGCTGAACTGCCTCAAGCACACCGAACACGAGCCGATGACTCGGCTGTACGTCGTCGAAGAGGCGTGGGCGAAGAAATTCAACCTCCCCGAATCTGTCTGGCAACAGCGGTACGCCGAACCAAAGGAGCCGTTCTCCTACTTCCGGCTGCGAACAGTGATGACCCCCGAAGGCCGGGTCACCCGCAGCGCGACCCCGTGGCTGACCTATCAAACCAACCTAACGATCACGGACAACCCACGTCTGATGGCCGAGTCTCAACGCGGCCCGATGTTCATGGTCCGCCCAATGTCCCAGCGAGACTACGAACCGCAGGATGCCGCCCCCGAATCAGAAGACTCTTCAAGACCGCCACTGGGGAATTGAAGCGGCGTTATTGAGGCAGGCGAAAAAATCCTCGCGTGTGAACAACGGATATGCTCGCAGCAGGTCGTCGAGGCTGTCGCCGTTCGCGAACCTCCGCAGAAACGACACTTCTCGCTGATCCCGACAGATCTTGACCGAGCTTGCCTCGGTGAAGCCGTGATTGTCCGGCACGGACGGCGCAGATCTATTCGCCAATCATCGTTCACAACGAATGAATCAGCCTCGGTACTCGTCCGCGCAGCCCAATTTCCCGCCAGGCTCGCTTCGGGACAAGTATCGCAATATGGTCGGCGTGCCTTTGACGGTCATCTCAATCCGATAGCAAAACCACGTTCGAGCGCCTCCAATGGGCTGGTGCTCACTGAAGATAAAGTTGATCGACTGAGGGACTCCGTTTTCATCGCCAAGTACCCAAGTAATCCGCTCGGCTTGGTTCTTGTCGGGACCATCGGAGCGAGTGGGATTGAAAGGGTCCCGCTTTGTGGCCCACCTGAAACTCTTAGTCTTTCGACCGTCCTTTTCGATCTGCCCTTCCGAGTCAAATAGGTTCGTCGTCAATTTCAGACCAGAAATTTCCTGATCGCGAAGAAGGGCCAATTCGTCCGCCGTAAAGCACTCTCTCCAAGTCAACATCTCCATCTGCTCCGCAAGAAGTCCGAGATCGAACTCGGCGATGGCTTGGCGGAGCGCTGCGGAACGGATTTCGTGTGGAAACAAGTTTGCGTACGCGGATGTGTACACCGCCGAGCAAATCCAGAAGAGAAAAACCGCCACAAGACAAACCACGCCTCCCTTCAGCAATGGTCCCAACCAAAGCGTGCGGTTGGAGGAATGCGTTTTGTCTTTCGCCGGTGATAACGTCGTCTTCTTTTTAGACTTTTTCTTGAGCCTGCGAGGCGGTTCAGGAAGGTCGTCGTCGCTGTTCATATTTTGACTTTCATTGATGCCGAACCGTCGCGACCACCGCGTTTGGCGTCCGCGTCGGTGAGTTGGAGTCTTAGCGTTGAACGCGTGCCTCAATTTGCTTGAGCGCCTCATCTAGAGCGTCTCGAAAACCCTCCGCGATGACCGTCGTCTCCACCATATCCGTGCTGATGACCGTGATTCCCAAGGAATCCTTACGTTGAGTGACTTGGGGAACTTTGGTTCTATATTCAACGAACGAGTAAGCATCGTTGAGTGCCTGGATGGCGTTGTCCGGCAGATTTCCAATTTGCGTCAGAAGACGCGGTGCTCGAACGATCCTGTGGGGCAACATGGAAACCAACGCGGGAATCGCGGCCGGCCCCACTTTCAAAAGTCCGGCATTGAATTCGTTGGACATTTCTTCGTCGTGATCGGCGACGTGGAAACAACGGTGAAGGTACTCCGGGTTGTCTAGCACCTTCTGAACCGTGAAGTTTCGAAGCTCTTCGTCGTCGCTGCTGAGGGCGACGATCAATTCGGGAATGGCTTTCATTTCGAGCAACGACTGAGCCGCAGCCATGCGGACTTCGTGATTGTCGTTTCTCAGCGCCTGACGCAGGGAATACCGACTGATTAAGCCAAGTGTTCTCAACGCCGTCACCGCTTTCTTTCGGATTTCCCTGTTCGAATTCGAAAGGTCGGCTTCGAGATGTTTGAGATCTCGAAAGCGCGGTTGTGAGTGCCTCTGGGCCTCACATCCCAACAAAGCCATGCACAGGATCAGCGCGGATGTTCGCAACAGTTGCGTGGCTCGGAACGCATCGCAGGACATGGCAGCCTCAACGATTTCGTGATTCATTTTTTCTTTGTTGGTTTGACTGCGGCATTCTTCGGCTTTGATGACGCAGGCTTCTTGGGGAGTAACTCGCGCGGCGGAGGTTCCTGGACGGCGGACAGATCTAAATGCCATGCACCGCCAGCACTCGCTGTCAACGCATGTTGGCCATCGGCGGAGATGGCGATTTGAGGAGCCTGAGAATGTTCCTTAACTCGTCCCAACAGCTTCCCTCCGTTGAGATCCCATAATCCGAGCGTGCCATCAGCGTGGCCAATCAGCGCGTAATTCGCGTGAGGAAGAACGGCAGCAGTCAGTGTGTACTCCCCTGGTAATTTCAATGTCGTCACTTCTTGGCCATCAGTAGTCTGGCAAAGCCGCACCGTAGTTTCTCGTTCCCGTCCATTGTCCGCAGACAATTGCATAGTCAGGAGGAAACGGCCATCGGACGTCAGGGATACCGGACGGCCGAAATCGCTGAATTCCGCGACCAATTTGCCAGTTTTACCTTGAAGCACATCGATCAGACCATCACTCCAGCCGAGAACGATCAAGTCACTCTTGGCCTGGCTTAGGATGGCCTCAACCGAGCCGCGCGCGGACGGGTTTTCCATGCGCCGGACTCTCGGCGGTACGTTCTTACGCGCTTTTTCGGTCTTATCGGTTGTCAATTCAGATGTATCGAAGACGAAGAGGCTTCGATCTTTTGCCGCGAACATTCGCGTCAAGTTGTCAAACGCGGAAAGTGGCGTCCCTCCAGACGAGTCGATGTAGAGATTCTCCATGACTGATCTTTCCTGGGCAGTCCAGGGAGCGGGATCGTTTGCAAAGTTTTGCTTTTCAACATTCCAAACCTGCATCAGTTGACTGGCATTGTCGCCAATGGAAAGGAAGCCGCCTCTGACAATGAGAACGCGACTTCCGTCGGCGGACAGAGTGGCACCGACGATGGCAGGTTTCGTGAACTCGCCCAATCGCTCGTTGTTCTTGATGTCCCAAACTTCGACGGCACCTGGGACCGGTGGTCCCCCCAACCCCACAATGATCTTCTCCTTTATTCGCGCGCCGGGGAGTCCCCGGATAACCTTCGTGTCGCTGGGGGAGCTGTGATCGGGGATTCGGAGCATCGCACGCGCACCATCAGCGGTCACATGGACCTGGACTGTGGGAAGCGAGGAAAGCCGTTTCGCTGCGGCGAACGGTGGCGCGTCGGCAAGCTGCGGAAGTGCCGCATTCGCTGGTATGGGAGCAATCCATCTCGCTTCGGCGTTGGCAATCGGAGCGACGGGGAGTGGCGTTGGTGCATCGGGCGGCTTCGGTAGCTCCCAGAGTCGGACGGTCTTGTCCTGGCCTCCAGAAAGCGCGTGAGTTCCGTCGGGCGTGAATGCGACCGTCGTAACCGTCTGAACGTGACCGTCAAATTTCGCGACGACTTTCTGCTGGCCCAAATCCCAAAGCCGCACATGCCCCAAAATGTCTCCGGTGAGCGCCCGCTGTCCATCCGCTGTCACGTCAAGCGATGTGATCATGGCGTCGTTGATGGCTTGAGCCGCCAAGCGACCGGAAGTGACATCAAAAATCTGCAATACCCGATCGCGAGCCACACAGACGTGGTTGTCCTGGGCGAATTTCGCGATCACCTGATCCGAACTGTCGGATTGCCAAAGTGGCTTTCCAGGTTCGTTCCAGTCGGCCGCGTTCCAAACCTGGTTGGCGACAACGGCCCGCTTTCCCGACCGCGAGATCGTTAAAGGTGAAAACGCGTTGCGGAACATCATCAACACCGAATCTCTTCCCGGCTCAATCCGGGCACTCTTGAAAAGTGACTTGTGCCCCATGGCGTGCGTCTTGCCACTCGGATCGGTAAGTGATGCGATTGCAAAGCGTTGCTCTGAGATATCGTCGTAGCCCGCTGAGGCAGAAAACTCAAAAAGGCGTTTCCGTTGTCCGGTTGCAGGTTCCCAGCGCCAGACGCCATCCGATTGACTGATGAATGCCTGGGTTCCATCGGGATGCCAGGCGAAATCAAACAGCACGACGGACCGTTCTCCTGTCTTCATCTGCCCACGCTCGTCCAAGACAATTTTGTTGCCCTCCACTGGAGTGAAAAACTCCGTTGGATTGTCGAACGTCGCCGTCGGAGCGTTGTCACCGAGTTTCCAATAATGAACTGCACGAGACGTAGCACCAGCGACGAGGAAGTGACTCGAGCCTGGGGCGATACTCAGAAGGAAAACGCCGACACCTCTCCCATCCGGCAATCGCAATCGTTGGAGTTCACGTTTGATTTCACGTTTGGCTCGCAAATCCCAAACACGAATCGCGCCATCGCCGCCGGTCGAAAGTGCTTTGTTGTCCGGCAAAGCAGCCACGACAGTGACGCCCCCTTCGTGTCTCCCCAAGATTCCGACTTGATCTCCTGCGGGCGGAGCGGCCTCACCAGCCAGCGGCTGATTGTGGTTCTTGACGTCGATGTCTGGTGGCCGTTGTTGCTCGTTATTCGCGACGTTGGCTGGAATCGGTGCGGGAGCGGGTTGCGCCGCGACTGGCTCCGGTGATTTCCCGTTGAAGAAGATGAAGTACACGCTGGCGGTGACGAGCATCAGCGTTGCCGTCAGACCGCAGAGAATGAACGCCAAGTGATGGCGACCAGATTTCTGGTCGCCCTTTTCCTTTGGGATGACCTTCTTCGATGGTGCCTTCGATCGGCGAATACGGATCTCTTCTTGCATGTCATGCCTTCCGACACTCTGCGGTTGAAATGTCCCAGCAGAGGAATCGTCGGAGCCTCACGCGGAAATTTCGCAGATCAATGGCGAGGAACGCGGCGAACAGTCGGTTGAACGCTCATTCCACGGAGGTGACGCGGATGGCGTCGGCGATGATCGCGTGGCCGATACTGGCGCGGGCATTGGCTTCGACGGTCAGAGTGCCCCGTTCAACGATCACGGTGGCGATCGATTGCCAGCGAACTTCCTCAGTGGGAGTGCCGGGCGAAGGGCCATCGCGGCGGATTCGATGTTTGGTGGGCGAATGATCGCCGTCGCGAAGGAGGTACTCGACTTCACCGGTTTCTCCCGGAAGCCAAGGGGTTGTGATCGCCACGTCGTAGCGTCCGACGGGCAGGTCGCGAAACGTCCACCGAGCGGACAGGGCTCCGTCATTGCTGGCGCGGTAATTCTCAAGCTGTGACATGCGGCAGCGTTCCGGGCTGGTGCCGAGCTTCCAGCCGATGGAGTTGGGCTTTGCCTGCACCAAGAAATTGTCCGAATCGCTGTCATCCACGATGCGAACCGTTGGTGGCTTGTCGTCGGAATTCGTGGAGATCACCTCCGAGAGATTTTCTGGAGGGAGTGAGTTCCCGGCCCTCGATGGGTGTGACCGCTCGGCCAAACGCGAAGTGCGAACGGATGGCGGCTCACTCCCAATTGCACGATCCGCTCGTTGCTCCTCTCGTTGCTCTGGACGGGGCCACCGTGGCCCGAACATCCAGTACGCGAGAGCTGCGATGACGAAGGCCAACAAGATCCCACTCAAAACTCGCACCGAGGATGATCGCAGCAAGCCCCGCTCGTTCGCAGTCGTTCCTGAGACCCGCCGGCTCGTGGCGGACAGTTCAATGGGAGTCGAACCGGAATCACAAGGACTATCCATGAAGGGGGCGTTCGCTCGTGTGACGAGACCGCTCAGGTCCGCTCCGGTGCAAAACGATGCCAGCGCGTCGGCCACGGCCTGAGCGGAATCGAACCGATCCTTGGGCTGCTTGCGCAGCATTCGGCGGACGATTGCCGCGAGTGGCGGCGAAACATCCGATCGCAGCAGATCAGGCCGTTCCGGTTCGCACATTTGGTGGGCTTTGAGCTTGGCGGTCGCTTTTTTGAATTCGGGGGATTCGAACGGAGCATGACCAACCAGCAGTTTGTAGAGCGTGCAGCCGAGGCTGTAGATGTCCGCTCGCCCGTCAAGCCCCCTCGCGCCGTCGGCCTGTTCGGGAGCGATGTAATCCAAACTTCCCACGAAGTAGCCGGACTCGGTCAGGCTCGGCTCCTCGTCGCCCGCCAGGACGACCAGTCCCAAATCAAGCAACTTCACCACGGCTCTTGCGGAATCCGAAGTGTCGGACGAAGCGAGGCTGACAAACAGATTCGACGGCTTCACGTCGCGATGCACCAGCCCGTTGGCGTGAACATGTCCCAACCCGATCGCCGCTTGTCGAATGATCTCGCAGGCGTCTGGGATGGGCAGTTTCCCAAGACGCTGTTGCAAAGTCGCGACGTCGTAGCCTCGCAGCAACGTCATTACCAAATACAGCCGCCCGTCCGCGCTCCCCGCGTCGGTGGCCAGAACCACGTTGGGATGATCCAGTTTTCCAAGTGACGCCATCTCGCGGCGAAAGCGAGACAATCGGTGTTGCGACTCGTCCAAGCGGCTTCGCATGAGTTTGATCGCGACTTCGCGGTCTAATTCCCGATGCCGCGCGCGATAGACCGTCCCCATTCCTCCCTGCCCTAGAACCGCCAACAAGTCGTAGTTGCCGATGATTCGGAGCTCTTCGGAAATGGTCAGCTCAGCCCGCTGATCCCCATCAGCCGGCTGGCTCGATGGGGGGCGTGAAGCCTCTTCATCGCCGAGACAGCCTTCTCCAGATCGCTTTGATTGCAGGGCGGACGAGATTGTCTCGGTCGACCTACGCAATGCCTCACCAAGCTCTGGTTCATGGCTGTACCGCCCCGCTGAAAACTCGGATCGCAACAACTCGTCAAATTCGGTCGGCATCAGTCCCAGCTCGACAAAGACCGCGCCCTCCCGATCATTCGCGTCCAACCAAGCCTCAACTGCTGCCACAGCGCCCGGAGAGAGTGTCTTCTCCAGAAATTGCTGAAAGACGTCTCGATCTGGCTTCATAGGTGGTATCACGAGCGGGCATCCGTGTGAGTTCGCAAGGTGAGTCACGCAAGAATCGCCAACGCCTCACGTCGCCGACGAATTTTCATCCACGCCTTCGTCCTCTCGCTCGCCTCTTGCGTGTAAGTAGTCCCTGATCATGTTTTTCAAACGATAAACCGTTTGACTGACGGCTCCCGAACTGACTGAAAACTTTTCGGCGACTTCGACAACAGGGAGTCCCTGAATGACCACATTCTCGAAGATCTCCCAGTTCTGTTCTGTGCAGACCTCATGGACATGTTGCACGGCGGCATGTAATGCGTCGAACCGATCGGCTTCCTGGTCGTTCACAGCCTCGAATTCGTCGGACTCCTTGAGTGCTTTCAGTTGCTGTTCCGCATCCGAGCCTCCGACCGTTGGGACTTCGCGAGACCGCCGTCGAAACCAATCCACGACCTTCCCGTGTGTCACCTGATGCAAGTATTTGCGGAGCGACCCACGTCGCCGCCGAACAAATTTGCCCATGCTCAATCGCAGAAAAAGCGCACCAAAGACTTCTTGCACCACATCGGGAGCATCCCCCTGGCTCAAACCCCGGTCACGACATCGAGCATAAATTCGTGGTCCATACAAATCGACAAAGCGAACCCACGCCAAGTCCTCGCCAGAATGGACGGCACGAATCAGACTGGAAGAGGTTGACGAATCGGATGAAGTCGAGGAATTAGTCATTGATCCTCCTCTGTTTCGAGTTCCGATCGTAGGATAGGTAGACCGAACCTCAACCTTCCACTGTACCCGGCGTCGTCAGCCGGAACTGCGGATGGGTTTCGATGTACACACCAGCGCAGTTCGTGCGGGACAGTGCGACGGGGATGAAGTCCACGGCTTGTTTCAGGCGGTCGTTGGGTTCGGCACCACTGATGCGGTGGAAGCCGCCACCGGCACCGCCGAAGTATTCGTTTTCTAGCCTGCCGTATCGCCAAATGCGGCTACCGGTTGGCGTTTGATTTCGGTTCGTGGCTTCTTGGCGTTGGGCCTTGGAATGGGGCTCTTGGAAATGGCAATCCGCGAGTCCAGTTCGACGAGTAGCGATCGCAATTCGTCATAAAGCTCCACCGGAGGATTGCCCCAAAGGGCGGCCGCGATCAAGCGTTCGGCTTCGCGGTATTCCCGGCATTCCAGAGCCAACGATGCTGCGCTGCGCAGAAGAACGGAGCGTGTCGGTTCGGCGTCGAAATCGTTGACGAAGAGGACGGCAGCGGCACGTTCACAATCGAAGGCTTGCCGAAAAAGCTGGGCGGCTTCCTCATGAGCTTTTCGTCGTTGAGCGGCTTCGGCCCGGTCTGCAAAGTCCATTGCTTCGCGGTATCGCTGAATGGCCTTTTTCATAGGTTTGATTTCACCACACGCTTGCTGGATGAGCTTGTCGCACGAGTTCGCCTCTTCCGGTTGATCGGTGAAAGTGACATGGGTGGATAAATCTCGGCTTCTTCGATGCTCATTTTGCCAAGCTCGGCCCCGCCAAACTGGATTTGCCGAGGCACAGGAAATTGTTCAAATTGCTTTTGCACATCGCCGACCAACGGATGAGTTGCTCCGACGAGCCTGACATCGAATGGGCCAACGGCACAATTGGAGAAATTGCGAATCGTGGCTTGAACTTCGCGATACGCATTGAAATATCCCTGCTCGTCCACGACTGGAGATGCGATGTAGAGAAACCATTTTCCCGTATCACTCGTTTTGATCCACGCCGCCGCCTGAATGGCGAATCCCCCTTTGACGAGCGTTTCCAAAAGGAATTGTCCGTCACGTTGTTGCTCGGTTACCAGCGTTTTTCGATCCATGGCATGACTTCGTGAATGGCTTCGGTGATTGCCTCGAAAAGTGCTTCCGCTTCGACTTGCCCCTTGCGGACATACCGGGACGACTCATTCCAGGCAGCGACAATCACCCAGTTCCCCGAAAGTACCGCATCAACTTTAGTGTGCTGCTCAAATTCATCCAGCAACCCCGAGGCTTTCAGGAGGTCCGTGAAGTCGTGTGAGTAACATTTCTCGATGAATTTTCGGTCGCGTGGAAAATCGTTTTGATTCGTCAGCTTGGCGATGCACGCTTTCAAACCACATTCGACCGCGTACCCGGCCAAGTAGTATGCGCCGTCGTACTTCATCTGGTCCAGAAGCGTTTTCGCTTCATCGAGTCGCACTTTGGCGAGATCTTGAAAGTCGGTTCGATTCATGGCATTTCGCCCTCACGGCCAACGCTTGGATCGTGATTACGCCTCGACCGCATACGGCGACGTCAGCCGGAACTGCGGGTGGGTTTCGAGGTACGCAGCGATGCGGTCGGTGCGAGACAGCGCGACTGGGATGAAGTCCACCGCTTGTTGCAGGCGGTCGTTGGGTTCGGCGCAACTGAAGCGAAGGAAGCCGCCGCCGGCTTCGCCGAAGCATTCGCCGCCCAGACACGCGACGCCGAAGTGGTCGTCGGCACCTTCCAGCAGGTACAGCGCGAGGCCGTGGCTCTTGATGCCCAGACGGTTGCAGATTGGGGCGACGTTCGGGAAGACGTAGAACGTCGCGGTTGGGTCGAGCGTTTTGAATCCGGGGATTTTGTTCAGGCCGTTGGTCAGCAGGACGACCTTCTCGCGGAACTTGGCCATGACGGCGTCACGTTCGGCAGAGTCGCATTCCAGCGCGGCCTTGCCGGCGAGTTGCACGATGGGCGGCGTGCAGCTCAGCGTCGTGTTGATCATCTTGCTGATCGAGTCCACGATCTCGGCCGACGAGACCGCAAAGCCCAGACGCCAGCCGCTCATCGAATAACTTTTGCTGAACGTGTACGCGGCCACGCACTGCTCCATCATGCCGGGCTGAGCCAGCAGCGAATGATGCTTCCCCTTCCAAACCATGTGGCAATACGGCTCGTCGCTGAGCACCGCGATGTTCTTGCCGCGGATCAAGTCGGCGATCTCGGCTAAATCTTGCTCGGTCTGCACGCCGCCGGTTGGGTTGTGCGGTGAGTTCAAAAAGATCGCCTTCGGTCTCGGATCGTCGCGCAGAAACGCTTCGATGTCCGCGATCGCCGGACGGAAGCCGTTCGATTGCTTGAGCGGCTTGAACACCGCGCGAGCACCTCGCCGGAGAATGTTCGGCGTGTACGTCGGGAAGTACGGGCTGAAGACGAGCACTCCGTCATTCGGATCGAGGAACGCTTCACAGAAGAATTGCTCGAAGACTTTCGCGCCGGGACCGACGACGACGTTCTTGGCCTCGGCCGGGATGCCGAACTCTTCGCGGACGAACTTTGCCGCCGCGTCGCGGAACTCTGGCAGGCCGGGTGACGGGCAGTAATGCGACTGATTGTTCGCGATGGCTTGTGTGCCGCTCAACTTGGCGGATGCGGTGCTGTCGAACGGGCTGTCGCCGATTTCGAGCTCGACGACGTCTTTGCCTTTGGCCTTCAAAGCCTTGGCGACGGCCAGCACGGTGAAGGCGGTTTCGACGGTCAGGGATTTTGTGAACTGGCTGAGTTGTGCGGACATGGATAAGGCTCCTTGAGTGGAAAGACTCGTTCCCACGCTCAGCGCGGGAACTCGAGGACCGACGCTCTGCGTCGAGTAACGGACGCGGAGGGTGGGAATGAGTAAGTAAAAACATACAAACAAGAAGCCCGGCTTCCTTGCGAAAGCCGGGCTGGATGTCGTCGCACAAGCAGTTTGCCTGTGAGCGAACAGGCGAGCCGCCTGTTCTACGATGGGTTACTTCTTCTTCGCTCCGAAGGCGACGAACAACACGCCCTTCTTATCGGGGACCGAGTATCCGCCGTTGGGGGTCATGTACTTTTTGGCGGCGTCGAAATCGGGCAGCTTCGTGAAGTCGATCTGTGGCAAGAACGGGGCCAGCTCGCCGCTCTTGGCCATTTCCCACGCCGCTTCCACTTGGGCATCGCTGCGTGAGAAGCTGACGAGTGAAGACTTCGCCGGCAGGTGTTCGGCGATCAACTTGTACTCGGCCGAATCGACGAGAGCGTTGCCATCGGTGTCGCCACGCAGCATCAGTTCGACGGCGGTGACATCGTTGCTGAACATCAACTGGTCATTGCTGATCGCCAAGCCAGCCATCTTCGGCTCCTGGCTGCCGCTGAGGTCGGGCAACTCGAATTCGATGATGGTCGAGCCTTTGAATTCGCGGGACTTGCCTGGGAAGTTCGGGGTCTTGGTGATCTTCGTCAGCGTTGCCTGAAACTTCTTCGCGTCCTTCAAGCCAATCGCCACGACGACTCGTTCTTGTGGGGGTTCGTCTCCCTTCTTTTTGCCAGGCTCGCTGACCACTTGGATGCGGCCAGAGAGAGCGTCGATGACGTCTCGCTTGAGATGGACTTTCGGTCCACCTTCTTGCTCGGCCGCTTGATCGACGAAAGCGGCGACCGAGCCGGGGCCTCGGAACATATCTACGAGCGACTCGATGGCGGTGTACGCTCCGGCTGCGTCCCAATTCAGCGAGTACCACGCGCTGGAGTTGGCCGAGACCCACTTGGGTGGCTTCTGCTCGATGGCCGGGAATTGGAAGACGTTCAACAAGCCTTGAGTTGGCTGGTCGATGACCATGAAGGTCTTGCTGACGCTGTCAAATTGTTCGGTGGCCATGTCGACCGAACCGCCCACGGCCTTCAAGCTGGTCAGTCCAAGCGGTTGGAGGAAGCCCATCGCAATCGCAACTTGCGGATTCCCGGCGGCCATTTGTGTGAGCAACGATTGCACTAAACCCATCGGATTGACGTACCACACGACGAGTCCATCTTCATCGTCGGTTTTGCACTTCTCCAGAATCAGGTTGTAGTTTTTGTCCTCGGCGAATGTGTCGGAGTGCTTGCCATCCCAGCGAGCCAGCACGGCCTTGGCGGTGCTCAGATCCGAACTGGCGACGAGCATTGTGTCCTTGACGAAATAGAGCAGTTGGTTCGGCTGTTGAGGGTTGCCTCCCTTCTTGAAGGTCCAGGTTGTGACCTTCGTGCCGTCGATCTCTTCGTCGTCACTCTCCGCGCCGGCTTCCGCGAGAGCTTTCTCGGCCTTCTCCAGCAGGACATCGACGGTCTTGTCGTTGTCGCCGAAGTCCAGAAACATCACGGCCGACATTTTCTTGCCGGGGGGCGTCAGCACGGCGAAGGCGAACTCGCCGCTAGGAAGTTGCAGCAGGTCTTTCAACGAAACGCCGAGTCGTGATGCCACTTCATCGGAAACGCCGTCGATGGCTTTCGCGATCTCTTGTTTGAACGGCTCAAAGATCGAATCCTGTGTGAGGTTTCCGATGGCCGTGCTGCCGAAGCGAGCCTTCAACTCGTCCACGTCCGGCACCGACACATACAGTGCGACATCCGGCGGGAGCAGACTGTCCGTCGGAGTTGGTTCATCCGCAGCCCGCACACTCAGACGCGGCAACAACACGGCCGCTAACGCCAACCACAAAGCTCCGACACGCAACCAGCGATTCATGTTCGATCCGATCAAAAGGGAGAGAGAGGCCGTTTCAGACGGCAATTGGTTTCCACAAACGACGCCCGCGGGAATGCGGGTACGGCAAGCGCGGCGGGTTGTACGAGCGGTGAAATAGGCACGCAAGCCACGGTTCCACCCGGTGGTGAATCAACGGGAGTGGCCTAGAACCACGGCTTTCGCGGAGTCAGAAATTGCCCGGCCCAAGTTCTGATGACGTACCACATCACTCAGGCATTGCCCGTCGTTAAGACTTGACTCAATCACAACAACCATTGAAAGCGATGGAGTCCCAAGGGCGTTCGCCCTCGCCGAAGCTTCGGGTTAGTATCCTCGCGCTGCATGAATCACGAAACCCTCTGATGGAATCTGACGACAACACCCACCATGTCTCTCATCCGCCCCGATATCGACCGCATTGATGGCTACGTCCCCGGCGAACAACCGCAGGACTCCGGCTGGACAAAGCTCAACACGAACGAGAACCCGTACCCGCCATCGCCACGAGTGGCCGAAGCGATCACTCGCGCGGCCAACGGACGGCTGAATGTGTACCCCGATCCGCTGGGGACTCAGGTCCGCCGTCAGGTCGCCGAGTTATTCGACGTCGATCCCGACTGGGTCATCCCGGCCAATGGCAGCGACGAGAATCTGACGATCATCACTCGCACCTTCGCCGACGCGAACGACGTCATCGCGTATCCGTATCCGAGCTACATCCTCTACGAATCGCTGGCCGGCATTCAGGGAGCCAAACACGAACGCATCCTGCTGAACCCCGATTGGTCCTGGGATTGGGCCACGACGACGCCAGTGACCGACTGGGCAAAAGTCGTCTTTGTGCCGAATCCTAATTCGCCGTCGGGCAATCGCTGGTCGGATGAAGATGTCGTGCGACTCGTCCCGCCGCGCGGAGTGCTGGTGCTCGACGGTGCGTATGCCGACTTCGCCGACGTCCGCTCGAAAGCCGAGTTGCTGCGTCATCCCGACGTCGGTCGGCGAATCATCGTGACGCGCACGCTGAGCAAGAGTTACAGCCTCGCCGGCATTCGCTCCGGCTTCGCGATCGCGCATCCCGACCTGATCGCCGCGATGCGAAAGGTCAAAGACAGCTACAACTGCGACAGCCTGACGCTGGCCGGCACGCTCGCCGCGCTGCAGGATCAAGACTGGATGCTGGCCAATGTCTCGCGGATTCAAGCCACTCGCGCGCGGCTGACCGCATCGCTGCAACAACTCGGCTTCGACGTCGTCCCCAGCCAAGCGAATTTTGTTTGGGCGACACGAGTGACCGGCGGACATCGCGAGATTTACGAGAGCCTCAAAGCTCAAAAGATTCTCGTCCGCTACATGCGATTCCCGGACGTGCCGTTCGCGCCGGACAATCTGCTCGACGGACTGCGAATCACTGTCGGCACGGATGCCGAGATTGACCGACTGTTGGAAGTCCTCAAGACGATCTTGTAATCCGTCTTGATCGGCATGGTCGGCGTGTTATCTCGTGACTCCGATTTCGGTTTCTCAGTCGTCGTTTTTGATTCGACGCGGAATGAGACCTGTGTTCCAGGGAGACCGGCCATGCCACATGGAAACGTCACCGAAGTTATTCCCGCTTCGGCTGCGGATGTTTTTCAGTTGATCCACGACTATCGTCGCCGTCTGGAGTGGGACACGTTGCTGCAAGAGGCGTTCTTAACCGACGGCTTCACCGAAGCCGCCCAAGGAGCGACGTCCGTGTGTCGAGGTTGCAGATGCTTGGGCGGGATTGCATTGAAAACTCAATATGTGACTTATCGTCCGGGCAAGATCGCGGCTGTCAAAATGATCAATCGCCCGCCGTTCTTTGCTTCATTCGCAGCCACAATTCGCCATCGAGATCTTGGCTTGGCCGAATCTGCCGTGGAGTACCTCTTCACGTTTGAAGCTCGACCCAAGTGGCTGCGGACGGTGCTGAATCCGCTCATGAACGCTGTCCTCACTTGGGAAACAAGAAAGCGACTCCGCGCCTTGAAACGGTTCTTCGAGCTTCATCCCATCTCACCTCTTGGCGACAAAGGTTCTCAAGTTGGCTCTCCGTGTGGACCCACAGAGTGCTGAGAACTCTGAAACGAGAGTGGCGACATGCGACGTGTTTTGTTTCTGATCGTGGCGATAGCCGCCTCGCCGAGTTTCGCCGAGCGCATCGTCGTGGCCGCGCGTTGTTTGCTCCGTTGCCCGTGCGATTGGGCAGTCGCCGGCTGACGCGGTCGCGAGCGCATTCGCGAAGTTCTTCAACTGTTGCTGGACTGAAGCTCCGAGTGCTCCCGTGAATTCCAATCGCAACTGCTCCGCGATGAATTCAGGCGATCTCGACGTGGGTCGCCAATCCAGCCAAATCGTGGTTTCAAAACCGAGATTTGGCCAGATTGCGGTCCAATCCAGCCAAATCGTCACTTTGGAGGCACGATTTGGCCGGATAGCCGCTGACCGCTGTTGGTGATGATGACGACTCACAGGCACTCTGAGAGTCGAAGATTCCGGTCACGGAATGACCGGCCTACTATCTCGAACCGTTCGCTTTATCGTCTGCCGCCGACATCGTGCGTGCCGAGGTCCAAGTCATGCGAGTGATCTACTTCCTTCTCATTCTGAGTGTCGGGCAACTCGCCGAAGCTGACGAGCCGCTTAACAGGCCGACCGATGCTCCGGCTATTGAATTCTTTGAGAAGCGCATCCGTCCGTTGTTGGCCGAGCGTTGCTTTGCGTGTCACGGCGAAGATCAAGCCGAGAGCGAACTGCGGCTCGATTCGCGAGCGGACTTGCTGGAAGGTGGCTCGCGCGGAGCGGCGATCGTCCCCGGTGAGCCAGACAAGAGTTTGCTGATTCGCGCCGTCAATCATGCCGACACGCTCGCGATGCCGCCCAAGGAAAAGCTGTCGCAGCGAGACATCAACGACTTAATCGCTTGGGTCAAGAATGGTGCGATGTGGCCGGACAGCGACAAGCCAAAGACCGCGACGAAGAAGCCGCTCGTGAAGTCCGAAACGAAAGCGATGCAATTCACCGATGAGCAAAAACAGTTCTGGGCGTTTCAGCCGCTCAGCGATCCTCGACCGCCGCGTAGCCTGACTCTCCGAGTCGGGTCGAACGGATCACAAGCACCCGACTCGGTGAGTCGAGCGACTTGGGAGCAATCACCGATTGATCGTTTCATTTTGAGTGACCTCGAAGCGCGTGGATTGCAACCGGCCCAGATCGCCGACAAGCGGACGCTGATTCGCCGCGCGACGTTCGATTTGATCGGCATCCCGCCAAAACCGGACGAGGTCGCGGAGTTCCTCGCTGACAACGAACCGGATGCGTTCGCGCGTGTGATTGACCGGCTGCTCGCCTCGCCGAGATACGGTGAGCGATGGGGGCGGCATTGGTTGGATGTCGCGAGGTACGGCGACTCGAACGGACTCGACGAGAACCTCGCGCAGGCGAATGCGTTTCGGTATCGCGATTGGGTGGTCTCGGCCTTCAATCTCGATCTGCCGTTCGATGAGTTCGTGCGTGAACAAATTGCCGGAGACCTGTTGCTACCCGACGGAGATCCGAACGATCCGATCATCGCCGCGAAGCAGGCTGAGCGACTGACGGCGACGGGGTTCCTCGTCATCGGCGCGAAGATGCTGGCGGAAGACGATCCGCTGAAAATGCAGATGGACATTGTTGACGAGCAAGTCGACACGATCGGCAAGGCGTTCCTGGGACTGACGCTGGGCTGTGCTCGCTGTCACGACCACAAGTTCGATCCGCTGCCGATGGCCGATTACTACTCGCTGGCCGGCATCTTCAAGAGCACGAAGTCGATGGAGAATTACTCGGTCGTCGCGCGCTGGCAGGAACGCCCGCTGGCCGCACCGCTCGTGACACGGCAACTCGCCGAGCAGAAGCAGCACATCGCCGAGAAGCAGAACGAGGTCAATCAGCTTGTCGCGCAGGCGAACGAGCGGTTGTTGGAGGAGAGCCGTGCTCGCGTGGCTGAGTATGTCCGCGCCGCCGCGCGAGAGATCGTGATCGAGAAGACGTCGCGATCGTTCGGGGCGGAGTTCGACAAGCGTGCCGACAAATCGGCTCCTCTGCCCGATGGTGTGCAGGTCATTGAGGCGGAGAACTATCAGCGGGGCAACGCGCTCAAGCTGAGTACCGGTTATGGCGAGGGGATCGGCGTGATCCTCAGCAACGGCAACGGCGAATGGACGGCTGAGTATGACGTGACCGTTCCCGCCGCCGGGCTGTATCAGATCGAGACTCGCTATGCGGCAGCCGACTCGCGGCCGACGCAGCTTTCGCTCAACGGCGAAGTCATCAAGCCGAACGCTCTGAAAGAAGTCACCGGCAGTTGGAACCCGGACACGCAGCGCTGGCACATCGAAGGGAGCTATGAGTTCAAAGCGGGCGTCAATGTGATTCGTCTCTATCGACAGCCGCCGCTGCCGCACATCGACAAGTTGTTGATTGCGCGAGTCGATGTGCTCCCGCTCACCGATCGGCGAGCGGGGGACGTCAGCCCAATGAGAAGAAAAGGAACAACAACTAGGCCCGGATCCCCCGCAGAATACCTATGAAACGCCACCGCTCTCCCGCCCCGCGCCACGCTTTGTTCCTGCACGTGATGCCTGCTCACCTTCGCTTCCGCTTCGGCGTCGTTCTCGCCGCTGCGAGAT
>JBJXEX010000468.1:0-7025 GCA_046156195.1 Planctomycetaceae bacterium
CTCTCGACCGGCACGCGAAACCGATCCCCTGGCTGCAAGGTCATCGCCTGGAATTTGACTTCCGGTGACTCGCGCACGAACAGTATAAAATGTTAGTCGATTTCGGCCTGCGGAAATCGGCGTTCATGGAGTTCGCCGAAAAATACTACCGTCGCGAGAACGGCGAATCGACCGGCTCAGCGGCGAATATCCGCCTCGCACTGCGTCCGCTCGTTCGGCTGTTTGGTAAGACTCGGATTCGGGAGTTCGGCCCGCTCAAGCTCAAGGCCGTGCGCGACGAGATGATCCAAGCGGGACATTGTCGCAAACACATCAATTCCGAGATTCACCGGATCAAGCGCGTCTTCAAATGGGGCACGGAAAGTGAAATCGTCCCCGCGCCGATCTACATGGCGTTGACCGCGGTGGCGAGCCTCAAATGTGGTCGCTCCGATGCTGTGGAGTCCGCACCGGTGGAACCCGTGGCCGAAGCGATCGTCAACGCCACCATCCCGCACTTGCCCGCTGTCGTGGCCGCGATGGTCAAACTGCAACTGCTCACCGGCGCTCGACCGGGCGAGATTTGCTTGCTTCGCCCCTGCGACGTGACCATTCAACCGGGCGGAGTTTGGGTCTACCGGCCCGAACGTCACAAGACGGAACATCACGGACGCGAGCGACGCATCTTCATCGGCCCGGAAGGGCAAGCCGTGTTGCGACCGTTCCTTGATCGTGATGCGGAAGCGTATTGCTTCTCGCCAGCAGAGTCGGAAGCCGAGCGGAACGCCGAGCGGAAAGCCAATCGCAAATCGCCGATGACTCCATCCCAAGCCGCGCGACGACCGAAGACAAATCGACAACGCGAGCCTCGCACGAGGTACGACAAGAACAGTTACTGCCGAGCGATCGTGAGGGCCTGCCGTCTGGCCGAAGTCGAACCGTGGTCTCCGAATCAACTGCGTCACACTCGCGCCACTGCGATCCGTGAGCGATACGGACTTGAAGCCGCCGCGACGGTGCTCGGTCACAGCGATACAAAAATCACAGCGGTTTACGCTGAACGTGATTTTGTGATGGCGGCACGCATCATGGCCGAAGTCGGCTAAACTGATCGAATCGCGGGATAGGGCATCGAACCCGAACATCGGCATCCTGACCGACCTCCCGCGATTCTTTTCACTTCAGGATTCGGCATTCAGGAGCCGGACATCATGGACAGCAAAAAGGCGAATCGGCCTATGGCCGAAGAGCGTGAACGGCGAGCCAAGGACATCGTTGAAGACTCGAAACGATGGCTCGACATTGAATCTCGCTTGGAAGATTGGGACCAATTCTTTCGCAGCGCGATGCTGCCGTTTCTCGATCCCGCTTATCCGTACCGCGACCCCTATGGTGCTTTGAAAGCTGACGCTCCGCAAATTGCGCAAGTCGCCCGCGAAGCCGTGGTCAGTCTGATGCAAGCCAAGAGCGGCATTGCCGGAAACAACATTCGCGGAGTGGTCGTCACGCTGTTGGACATGGCGTTTTCTGCCTGCCAGATGTTCTATCTGGACTCGGAAGGCGACGCGAACATTCGCGACAAGGCGCGTGAGATTCTCGATATCGGTCGTCGCCTCGCGAACGAAAGCACAGCAACGGAAGCCGAGCGAACCGCAAAGCAAATCCGCAGCGAGGTAGACACCATCCTGCGCGGCTCACCCGTGAAGATGTCTTCAACGTCAGCACGCAAGGCATTAGCTCGCTGGTCTCATTTCACCGATGGAACCCCGATGGTCAGCCTGCGAACTATCAACGAAGCGTTCGCTCGCGATGGCAAACGCAAGCCGAAGGAACGCAAGCCAAAGAATCAGTGATTGTCCCGCGACGAATGCGGCACAGTGCAACCACAGGACCAGAGTTGCACCAGTTTACGCGACGAATCTCCGCACATCGTCGCCGCTGAAATGTACGCACTGACGGCAAGAGAAGACCTTGGCTCATCGTGAATCTTTTCACTTTGAACCGAGGTTTCTTATGGCTATCAATTTGGAAACGGACGACCTGATTCCGGTCGGACAACTGCTCAAGCAGCGACTCGGAAAGCGCATCAGCCCAGCGACCCTGTGGCGATGGCGGCTGAAAGGCATCAATGGCGCACGCCTCGAATGCGTACTCTGCGGCGGATGCTGGATGACCACGGCAAAATCTTTCGCCGATTGGGTTCGCGCCCAGACCGCGAACTGCCAGCCCGCGCCGCTCGACACTGATGCTCCCGCTGAGCGATCGGCCGCGACCACCAAGAAGCTCGCCGCCGCTGGCTTGCTCTGATCCCCCTCGCCCCTCCGCACGCCTACCGGCTGCGCAGAAACAGGCAGGGGCATCCCCAGAAACGACGGGAGCCGCGCACCCGCAAAAGCACGCGGCCCGTCTTGGAGTCACGAGATGGATGTTACTGGACTGTCACTCGAAAACGTATTCCTCCTTCGCGGCAAAGCATTCGCGGAAATCAGCGAGCACGCCTTCGCCATTGATGCCCTTGCCGCCGCGGTCGCTGATCTGGATACCGCGCTGCAGACCGTCATCGCAGAACGCAGCATCGACGATTGGCAATGTCTTGTCTCAGCCGCGCGACAACTCGCCGCGATTCTGGACGGGGGGCACGCATGATGACCAGCAACGGCAACGGTCACATCGCAGTCGATGATGTGAAATCTGCGGCGCGTGGTCGATGGCGTGAGGTGCTCACAGCCTTCGGCTTCAACGGCGAAGACCTGGACGGCCGACATCATCCCTGTCCGCGTTGCAACGGCACGGATCGGTTTCGCGCCTTCAACGACGTCGATGAAACCGGCGGCGTTCATTGCAACCAGTGTTTCACTGAGGGCAACGGCGACGGACTCGCTGCGATTCAGTGGCGCAACGGATGGGACTTTCCGACCGCCATCAAATCCGTTGCCGAACATCTCGGAGTTCAGCCACCGAACGGCCACAATAAGGAACACGCGCCCACGTCGCCATTCGAGTCCCAAATGCTGATCATCGACGAAGCAGACCCGGAATACTGCTCTCAATTCTTCGCCGAGTTTTGTGCGGCCAAGCCGCCGATCACGGCTGAAGCCATAGTTGCGGCAGGCGGCATTCCTGTTGGCTGGCCGCGAAGCAAAGAGCATGGGAAATGCTGCCTCGCCTTCCCGGCACTAGAACGGCCGGAAAAGATCACCGGGTACATCCTCCGGCGAACAGACGGCAGCGAGTTTCCTGCTTTCGGTAATCTGTCGTCACGCAAGACCCACATGCTGCGCGGCTCACACGATGGCTGGGTCATTCCCGGCGGATTTGAACGTGTCGCATCAGCCACGATTGTTTGGCGTGTTGAAGGCGTACCCGACGCGCTGGCTTTGTATCCTCACCTGCCCGCCGATCATGCCATCATCACGAATATCTGCGGCGCGAAGTCCTGCCCGAAGAACATCGGCATCCTCGCCGGCAAGTCCGTCAATGTGATCGGTGATGCTGATACACCCGGCCAAGAAGGGGCGGAGAAGTTCGCGCGGAAAATGGATGGGATTGCCGCGACAACCAAGATCGTGCCGTTGCCGTTCGACATTGTCCCCGACCACGGAAAGGATGTCCGTGATTTTTTCGTGGAGGGTCACACGTTCGCCGAGCTGGTCACGCTGGCCGATGCCGCGCCTCACTGGGTCAAGACGGCGAAGACGAAATCAAAGCCCGCCAAAGTCGAGATTGCCAACGACACTGGCGATGCCTGGACTTCCATTTGCCAAGAAAAAGGCCGGACGGAACTCGCCAATGCTCGACGATTCATCGCCGCCTTCGGCGAAAATGTCCGGTTCTGTCATGCTTGGACTAAATGGCTCGTCTGGGACTCGACACGCTGGCACATCGACGATGACGGCGCGGTGACGCGCATGGCGACCACCGTCGCCGACCAAGTCTGGCACGAGGCGGTTGATTATCGCACCGAGGAAACGATTGACTTCGCCACCAAAACTTCACGGGCGAGCGGGGTGTCGGCCATGCTGAAGCTGGCCGCTTCGATGAGGCCGATCCGAGTCGATGACCTCGACGCCAACCCGTGGTTGCTGAATTGTCTGAATGGAACGCTCGACCTGCGAACGGGAGAACTGCGACCGCATCGCCGCGAAGACAACCTCACGAAGCTCTGCCCGACGAACTACAACCCGGATGCCAGTTCGTATCACTTTGACCGATTCTTGGAAGGGGTATTTGACGGACCAACGATCGACTTCATCCAGCGGTTCTTTGGTTATTGCCTGTCCGGCGACGTTCAGGAACAGATTCTGTCTGTTTTTTATGGCATCGGATCAAACGGGAAGAGCACTCTTCTGAATGCAATTCAAGAAACGCTCGGAACTGATTTCACATCCGCCGCTCCGTCATCGTTGTTGCTCGAAAAAAAGCATGAGACGCATCCGACCGAACTGGCTTCGCTGTTCGGCAAGCGGCTTGTGATTGCCCAAGAATCGAACGCAGGGGCACGCCTCGCCGAAGCGACAGTCAAGCACTTAACCGGCGGAGACGTGATATCCGCTCGACGAATGAAGGAAGATTTTTGGACGTTCAAGCCGACTCATAAGTTTTGTTTTTGCACGAACCACAAACCACAAGTCGAAGGCACGGATCACGCAATCTGGCGGCGTTTAGTGTTGGTGCCGTTTGCGCGGAAGTTTTGGAACCCGGACAAGGGCGAGACCGGCCCCGCCGAACTCCGCCAAGACAAGACGCTCCCCGTGAAGCTCACGGCCGAAGCGGAAGGCATCTTGGCTTGGATGGTTCGCGGCTGTCTCGATTGGCAAAGCGGCGGACTGCGAATCCCTGAATCCGTTCGCGCAGCGACGGCGGAATATCGCAGCGAATCCGACACGATCGGTCGGTTTGTCGAGACCTGTTGCATCCGCTCCAACGCTGTGCGGGTCAAATTCTCAAGCCTGTATTCCTCGCTCGAAAAGTGGTCCAACGAATCCGGCGACAACATTCCCCCGAAGCGGCTTGTCGGCTCGTGGTTGAAGGAAAACGGATTCAAAGAGCACACCAACAATGGACGCTGGTATCTCGGAATCACCACCACTCTTGAGCACACTCCCACGCACCCAACGGAACGAACGGAACGAACTTCCGGTTAGTTTCTACACGCATGATTAAAAAATGTAACCGGAAGTTCGTTCCGTTCATTCCGTCCTGGAAGGAATCCCGGAGGCCGTGGCATGACCCAACTGCAAATGTTCCGCGAACAACCCGTCTGCCCAGGTTGCGGCTCAAGCGACGTCACAACCGAGAACGCGACGGCCGGCAAGTGCCAGCGCTGTGGCTGGCGTTGCAGGATCGGAGCCGATGGTACTGCCCGAAGTTTGTTGGACATCTTCAAGGCCGGCACACGGAAGCCCCGCCGACGCCGGACCTCCCCCTGAGTTTGGGGCCTTCCGAGTGATCCACCGTAGGCGCTACCAGGGGGAACCCGCTGAAAACGCAACTTTCTCTCTTTCCGAACACGTTGAGGACATCCCATGAAATTGAACCAGCGTGAGCGGCTGATTTTGGTCGGAGTTCTCCGCGACCGAGAACACTGGGCTGCCCAAGATTGGCAAGGCCCCGCGCTCCGACATGGTGCCGAATTGGGCGCATATCGCATCCGTATTTCGGATGCTCGCCAAGGTCTTGTCGCGATGAATGCAGCCGACTGGCTTGGACATGCTTTGACGTCCAGCGAGTCGGTCATGTTGTGTCGCGCCTACAAGCGGTTGGAAACGCTGGGGCTGTTGGAACGCTGCAATCTGGGCGGCTACTCCGAACGGACTTCACATCTCAGGTTGACCGAAGCGGGCGAGGCGTCAGCGCGGGAGATTCAGCAACCCGATCGTGACCGCGAACGAATCGAAAATGCGTTGAGTCAAACGGAAACCCTGATCGTCAAAGCGGCGGACTTCGTTGGCCGTTATCCGACGAACCCCGAACTGCAACGGCGGTTTTCCAAGTTGTGTTTGCACCGTGACGACCTGCAACAACTCTTGGCTGACGCTGCGAAAGTTGGTGTCCCATGAAGACGATCACCACCGGGATCGCTTGCAGCCAATGCGGATCGGCAGACATGTGCGTTCTGCGAACAACAGCGTCCGCCGGCTACATCATCCGCCGCCGAAAATGTGCAGCCTGCGGTCAACGCCTCACGACCGTTGAGCGACCGATTCACACGCCACCCGCTACCGGTAGCGGTTTGGTCCAAATCTCTATCGGTCAAATCCGCGCGAGTCTCGATTTGCTTGCTGACCTGGCTTCCGGCAATTCCGCCGAGCCTCAAAACTGACCCCGAACGAAAAGGACCGCTGACATGAATCTCCGCGAAGTCGATCCCCGAAGCCTGACAGGCCAAGACGCCGCCACGTTGGAGCATCTCTCGCGACAGCGAATCGGCGAGTGGTGGAATCGAGCCGACCGGGTCGAGTCATACCCTGCCTGCGACGGCGATGCTGTCGCGCTCTGCCGTGCGGTCGATTACATGATCACCGGCGAAGAGTTGGTTCGCTTCATCGACGTCGGCGCGTTCGATGGTGTTTCTGTGAGCCACGGCTGCCGAGTGTGGTCCGCGATGAACATCGTGTGCCTCGCAACTTTCCTGGAATGCCGCCGCGCGTGGCAACCCGGCAGTGAAATCCATCGCGCCAAAAAAACGTGTTACGAACTCGCGCTCGAAAACTTCCGCGCGACCGGCGAAGCGCACGAGTTGTTCAATGACCTCGAAACGTATGACCTCCGCGCGTTGCTGTTGATGCTCACGGAAGCCGACAACCGCCAGCAGCGCGAAGCGCTCAAAGTCGCCATTGAAATCAAACTGGAATCGTTCGACCTCACCCTATGACCGCTGACCAAGAACTACTTTTTGACCGCCGCAGACGTCGCGATCACCGGTACGCCCAACATGGGCGTGAACTTGTGGGGTGGAAGTCCCCTGTATGAAAACGGGAGTCTCACGGGAGGGCAAGATACCAATTGTCATTCTGCGAGACAAAGTACGAGGCGAGGACAACTGC
>JBJXEX010000469.1:0-3634 GCA_046156195.1 Planctomycetaceae bacterium
GAACCCCGCGTCCTCAGACGCCGCCGCCACGGCTACAAGCTCATGCAACATCCTCGCGACGTTCTGAAGAAACAACTCATATCCAGCAACGCAAAGGCATGACACCACATAGGACAACGACAGTGCCATTCGTGCCTGACCCCTCATTACGCCCACCGCAGCAAGTCTGCCTTCCGCACTTCCTCACCGACGAATTCATGGGCGATGCGTCCGCGTGCAAAGACCAGAATCCGATCCGCGTGAGCCAGCAACAGCTCCGGCTCGGTGGAAGCGAGCACGACGGCCGATCCCGACTGTTTCAATCCCCCGACCAGCCGCATCACTTCGTCCTTCGCGCCGACGTCCATGCCGCGAGTCGGCTCTTCCAAGACGAGAACCTGCACTGGTCCCAAGAGCCACTTCGCCAGCACGACCTTTTGCTGATTGCCCCCCGACAGGTTTCCCGCCAGCAACTCTGGCCGAGCGGGTCGGCAGCCAACCTGTTCGAGTAACGGATGCACGACGGCATGTTCACGTCCGCGGCTCAACCAATTTCCCAGGGTGCGTCGCAGATGAGCCAGCGTGGTGTTGCGAGCGATCGAGCTGCGTCGCACCAACGTCTTCGCGCGATCCGCGGCGACCAGCACGACCCCCCGGCTCACGGCCTTCGAGACATTCCCGGAGGGCAACAACCTGCCACTCAATCTCACAGAGCCAGATTCAATGGGCACCGCTCCCGCGATCGCGTGTGCCAACTCTTGATGCCCGGCTCCGACGAAGCCGTACAGCCCGACGCACTCGCCGGGAGAAACCTCGAAGCTCACGTCACGGAATTCTCCCTCACGTGACAGCGACTCGACGCGGAACACCGGAGACGCCGTGGATCGCGGCGGCAATGGGACGGCGTCATCAAGGTCGGCTCCCGTCGCTCCCGCTTCGCGGCCGAGCATTCGCGAAATGACCTCCGTCTTGGTCAGCTCATCCGACCTCGACGTGGAGACTTTACGGCCATCTTTCAGCACCGTGACACGATCGCAAATCTCCAGCACGTCCTCCAGAAAGTGGCTGATGAAGATGATCGCCACACCGTTTCGTTTGAGCTGCCGGATCAACTCAAACAGCCGCCGCGTTTCGGGGGGACTGAGCGCACTGGTCGGCTCGTCGAGGATCAAGACTTGCGCTCCGCTGTGCAGTCCGCGAGCGATCTCGACCATCTGCCGAATCACCAGCGGATACCGATCCAACCGACGCCGCACATCGACGTCGATCGCCATCTCACGCAGAAAATCCTGAGCTTGCCGGCGCATCCCGGACCAGTCGATCCGACCGGCTCGCGTCGGCTGCCGGCCGAGAAACAGATTCTCCGCCACCGACAACGCTCCGATGCCCGACAGCTCTTGATAGACCATCGCGATCCCGCACGCTTGAGCCTCGCGCGGAGAGATGAGCGAAAGCTCGCGGCCATTCAACCGCACTGAGCCTGCATGATGGGGATGTGCTCCGGCCAGGATTTTCATCAACGTGCTTTTGCCCGCTCCGTTGCAGCCCACCAAGCCATGCACTTCCCCCGCACGCAGATCGAAGTCCACGGCTTCCAGCGCGGTCACACCCGAGAACCGCATCCCGATCGAGCGACATTCCAACAACATCTTAAGTCGCCCAATCGCGTGAGGGTCGGGAGCGCAAGCGGTTGGCCTCGTCGTCGCCAACGAATTCTTCTTTCACCGGATCGAGCTTCAGTGGGCGATTCAGAATCCAGGCGATGGCCGCCGCATGGCAGGTGATGTGGGAACGTCGCATGACGTCGGGATTCGCCGCCGTTGCCTTTCTCGAACGGATGCAGTCAAAAAAGTTGCGCGAGTGAGCACCGACATCCAGGCCGCGAACTCGTTTCGTCGGATCGGGCAGTTCCTTCTGGAGTGCTGCCGACGAGGCGACGATTTCCCCTTCGTCTCCCGTTTCGACCGAGCCTTCGTCGCCGATGAACCGAACCGGGCAAGTCCCCAGACGCGTGATGTAGTGCGGGTCGCGATTGCCGAACGGCTCGGGCAGGAAGTCGATGATGATCTTCACGCCGTTGGCATAACGGCACACGATGTTTTTGTCCGTCGGCTCGTACTCGATTGGCATCGTGCCATCGGCCTGATTGGCCCACTGGCAAAGATCGACGGTATGGGCACCCCAGTCGAGCAGTCTAGCTCCGGAATCAAAGTCCCACTGCCCGCGCCACTTGCCGTTCACATATTGCTGATTGAACGGACGCCACGCGGCGGGGCCGAGCCACAGGTTCCAATCCACGACGTCGCGCGCCGGTTGCGGCTCACCGGACAGCCAAGTGTTGTCGAGCGTCGGGATATAAACCGAGGCGTGCAGCGTGTGGAGCTTGCCGAGCTTTCCGCTGTGAGCGAACTCAACCGCCTTTTGATAGTTCGGAATGCTTCGCCGCTGCGTGCCGGCCTGAAAGATACGCTTCTGGGCGTGCATCGTTGCCGCGAGTTCCTGGCAGGCGGCAATCGTGATGCCGCAGGGCTTCTCGCTGTACACATCTTTGCCCGCTTTGGCCGCGAGCATCGACGCGGCGGCGTGCCAGCGGTCTCCCGTCGCCACCAGCACCGCGTCGATGTCCTTGCGGTCAAGCAGTTCTCGGAAATCGCGCAGCACCACGCAGTCGCTGTTGTCGTAATGCTTATCAACGAGCAGCTTGCCCGCCTCACGCCGCTTGGCTTGCACCTCGGCGATGGCCACACAGCGGATGTCTTCGTGTTTCAGCATGGCGGTCAGGTCGTAGGTACATCGCGGCCCGATCCCGATCACTCCCAGCGTGATCTTCTCACTCGGAGCCACTTTGCCCTCGCGACCCAGCACATTGGCTGGCACGAACGTCGCCAACGACGCGGCCCCCGCCGCAGCACTCACGAGGAAGTCACGACGTGTGGTGTTGTTTGGTCTGTTCATCGTTTGGTTCTCGCAGAAAGAAATAGTGGGGACTTCTCGGCTCGATCGCTCCGAGCGATTGACGCTGTTGTAGATCGACTCAAATGAGGAAACCACAGTCGCCGATGTCCGAGTTCATCAGAACAGAGTTTTGTTTTCGTGAGTCCAACTTGGGACATCGAAGCAACCACGTCAGAATCGGCAGTAAAGCTCGATCGGAACTGCCGTCCGAAACCAAAGTGAAAGTCAATTCCCGCATCACTTGTCACTCCAACCCCAAGTGAGTTGGTTCCGCGTGAATAAGTCGCGGACCCGGCGCGGCGTGCTTATGGGAAGCGTTGAAAGCGGCGGGTCTTCTTCGATTTCAGGAGTGGGGTTGAGGTAGCTCAAGAGTTGACTGAGACCGATCTCTCGTGGCGAAGGTGTGGCGCGAGTTCGCCAATTGCCCGGCAAACAGCCAAAGCTCACGCCGCGAACGGGATGGCCGTTGTGGATCACTTCGCGAGCTTCCGCGATGACGCTCGATCACGAAGCAAGATGGTGAAACTCTCCCGCTTCTCGTCGCGGTCCACACGGATGTCGCGAACGCCGTCAATTAACGCCGATTTCCGCAGGCCGAAATCGACTAACATTTTATACTGTTCGTGCGCGAGTCACCGGAAGTCAAATTCCAGGCGATGACCTTGCAGCCAGGGGATCGGTTTCGCGTGCCGGTCGAGAG
>JBJXEX010000268.1:0-16402 GCA_046156195.1 Planctomycetaceae bacterium
AATTTCCAGGAGAGAAATACCATACAAACAGCAATCGCGCCAGCTACCCTAGATTACCTATTTATGCGCGCTGGCCCTGCAATGCGCGGCTTTCACACCGCTACCTAGATTCCGTTAGAGTCAGGAAATTTTCCTGTCCCAAATTTTCTTGTCCAAACTGATCTTCGACTTTCTTAAGAGACTCCGGTTGAGGATTTTCGGTTGCGGCTCCGCCGCCTGAAGCCCCGTCGTGACTCTAGGGTTGAAAATCGTTTAACGGCGAGCCGAAGGCGAAGGCAGATGTGGCCAACCTCAACGCTTTCGGCTCGCCGTCAAACGATCCGAGTCGAGAATCGTGGAGAGACCAACGAGCTTGGCTCGGCGGACACTTCGGGTGACTTTGGTTCTGCCGCTGGCCTTACAAGATCACCGACTGATGCCGATTCGTCAGACGGTCCAGTCGAGCCACGATCTGTCTCAGTCGAGTCAGGATTCGTGGCGGATTCGCGTAATCTTCTTTGTAGACAAAGAGCCGTTCGAGCCAGGTCAGGCCGCTCAAGAGAACCGTGCTTTGGTCGAGCACTCGCGCGACCTTGGCTTCGCGATCCGAGAGCGGTCGGACTTGGCGATACGCGGTCAGCGCAAACTCCCAGCGGTCGTGGTCATCTCCCAGAAAGCTGCCGAGCAGGCGAGCGAGGTCGGTTGCCGGAGACTCCGTCTTGGCCGCGTTGGGGTCGATCAACCCGGTGACTTGGTCGCCGTCGAACAACACATGATCGTGCCACACATCGCGCAGGCAGGGTTGCAACCGAAACTTCACATCGCAGTACGACTGCAATTTCGAGCCGATCGACTCGACCGAGCGATCGAAGGCATCAAGGATTCTTCGGCTGAGATCGGCCAACTCCAAGAAGTCCTGGCCCCAATCGCCGAGCGTCGTCGTCTGGGCCAACAGGTTTCGCAGGTTGGCAACGTCTTGCGTGTAGTAACGCTCGATGCGCTCCAAGCGATCGGCAACCGTCGGCGACTTGTCGAACAATTGTGATTGGAACCAACCAGCCTCCGCGGGGTACGGCTCGAATCGGGACGCCGCTTCGTGCCACTGAGCCAACGCGGACATCGCATTTCGCAGTCGAGCGTCCGACGGGTCTGACGAGAAATCCGCGCGGCCCGGCATCCACGGTTCCATTTGCCAAAACTGACTCGCCTCGGCGTAGAGCGTCGTTCCGAATTTGTTTCGCAGCGGCACCGGCACTTGCTTCACACCGCTCTTGTGAACGAATGCCAGCAAGCGATGGAGGCCAGTCAATCGTTCGCGCGAGAAGCTCTCCGGCGGCCAACCGCGCAAGCAGTATTCGACCTCCGAGCCGTGCAGTTTGTCTGGCACGACGACTCGCAGCACGACCGCGCCGCTGAACCCTTCGCTGTCCCGATCAATCGTCCGAATGCGCGCCGGCTTCGTGCCGCAGAACGACTCGACGATCTGATTGAGGTTGTGAAACTTCATAAACTGGGTAGGAGGCATAAGGCTTGCCGAAGTTTGACTTTTCAAATTGGGTCGGTAGAAGTTGCCGCCGCAGCCGCCTGGGAGTCGGGTGGCTCGGACACTTTTCTTTCAGCGAGAATCGCCATGCCAGTAAACCACAGCCTGCGACGGATTGCGAGCCTTTCAGCCTTCGTGCTGGCAATCACCATTACCTCAGCCAGCCATGCCGGCGTCATCCCGTGGGTGTACGACGCGATCTTCGGCCCCGCCCCTTATCGGTCTTATAGCAATACCCCGTATGCCGTCTCGTATAGCCGTCCGGTGGTGATTCGCTCGTACGCACCCGCGTCCTCTGGATATTCCTACGCTCCCGCGTCCGGTTGCTCGTCTTGTTCGACCAGCTATTACGCTCCGATGAGTTATTGGGTGCCGAGTGATACGACTCCGAGCTATGCGATGCCGAGCAATGGCTGTGGCAGTTGCGGTCCCGTCGCGGTGGCACCGTCGAGCGGGCCGTGCGGTACCGCGACCTACGGCAGCGTGACGTATGCGTCTTCCTCGCAAGGATGCCTCAGCGGTTGTTCCGTCACACCGGCGACCGCGACATCCAAACCTGCGCCCCCCGCTGGGAAGCCGGCGTGGACGACGAAAAAACCTCCAGAAGCCGATCAGTCCCCCGTCCCGACCACGATCACTCCCAAAGTGACCCCCAGCACTGGCACTTCGACCGACGATGGCCTCGGAACGAGCGGTCGTTCGCGCGGCAAGCCACGAGTCGAACCGGATGCCAACAATGCCGAGGAAGAAACCGGAACTCGACCGGCCAGCAACGAGGAAGAGCCGATAATCCTCAAACGCAACAAGGTCCCGGCCAAGATTACCGAACCTGAATTTGAGCCGCCCGTCGAAAACAACAAGCCGAAAGAGGTCAAGCAGCCAAATGATCTGGAGCTTGAGTTTGACGGCGAGAAGAAGTCACCCGGAGAAGCGCGGCTTCGACAACCGGGAGTGAATCTCGACGCGAAGATCGCTTGGCGAACAGAGCCGCAGCGGGCACGAGTTCCGTTTCATGCAAAGGTCGCAAGAGCTAGCGTGACGCGCCTCGCGCCAAGCGCGGATTCCGACTGGACTCCGGTCGCCGCCAAAGTGACCGGTACGCAGGTCGCGAAGAAGTAGGCGAGATTGCTTCGGTCAGTTTTGAAGTACAAAAAAGAAGCCGGCACATTTCGTGTGCCGGCTTTTTTTGAATTTTCGTCCAACCGTTCCCGGACGGTCGCGGTTCCAATTCTTCGCAACCTCGGAGCGTGGGAACGAGACCGCGAGGTTGATCTCGCTCTACAGTGTTAAGGCCGAAAACATTGTTCTTTCTGCAAGATTGTGGCGCGACGCTCCGCGTCGCGACTCACGACGCGGAGCGTCGTGCCACAATGCGGCTTCGCCGCGCTAGGCGATATACCCGCTCGACTTCAGATAGGCGATGACCTCGTTCGAGAGTTCATCGATGCCTTTGTTGTTTGAGTCGAGCACGAGTTCCGGATTCGCCGGAGCTTCATACGGGTCGGAGATGCCGGTGAAGTTCTTGATCTCGCCGGCGCGGGCCTTTTTGTACAAGCCCTTCGGATCGCGAGCCTCGCAAGTTTCCACGGACGCGTTGACGTGGATTTCGATGAAACCACCTTGCCCCATTAACGCTCGGACCTTGTCGCGATCGGCGAGGTACGGCGAGATGAACGCGGTCGCGGTGATGATTCCGGCGTCCGCGAACAGCTTGGCGACTTCGCCGATGCGGCGGATGTTCTCAGCGCGGTCTTCGGCGGAGAAGCCGAGGTTCTTGTTCAAGCCCATCCGAATGTTGTCGCCATCGAGCACGAACGAATGCACGCCCGCGTCATACAGCTTGCTGTCCACGGCGTTGGCGATGGTACTCTTGCCGCAGGCGCTCAAGCCGGTGAACCACAGAATGCAGCCCTTGTGCCCCATCAATTTCCAACGGTCATCGCGAGTGATGGTGTGGGCATGGAAAGTTACGTTCGTCGCCTTTTGCTCGGCCATTTCGGATTGCTCCTGTCTGATTTTGAAACTGTTTTTTGAGTCCGGTTAAAGAGGGGCGGGATGGTAGGAGAAGCCTCAAAGTGTGGGAAGCGAAACTCGCGGCACTCCCACTCAGCCGCTACAACGCCGCGATGCCTTATGTGCTCTTCGTGCTGATCTGCGTCATCTGGAGCGGTAGCTTTTTGTTGATGAAGAAAGCGGCACTAGTTTTCTCACCGATCGACATCGGCGCATGGCGCGTGACCGGTGGAGTCGCGGTGCTCGCACTGCTCTGGCTGGTTCAACGACAACCGCTGGGTTGGCGGCGGCGAGATCTGTGGTCTTTGGCGTTCGTGGTCTTCGCGGGCTACACATGGCCGTACTACATCCAGCCTTGGCTGATCGTTCGGCACGGCAGCGCGTTCATCGGGATGACGGTCAGCTTCACGCCGTTGTTCACAATTCTGGCATCGGTGCCGCTGCTGGGAGTGGTCCCGCATCCTCGGCAAACGATCGGAGTGCTCGGTTCTCTGGCCGGCATGGGGTTGCTGATGAGCGAAGGCTTCTCGCGACAGATTCCCATCACGCATCTGCTGCTCGCGGCGTCCGTGTCGATTGGATACGCGTTGGTCAACGTGTGGATTCGACGTCGGCTGACGCATGTGTCGCCCCTGACGATGTCGCTGGTGTCGATGGGCCTCGCCAGTGTGGCACTGCACTCGCTCTCGTTCGGGATGCCATCACCGCCGCCACCCAGTGACGCGGGATTGTGGCCGGCGGTGCTCGCGCTGTTGGTGCTGGGAATCTTGGGGACCGGTTTGGCAATGTTCTGGTTCAACAAACTGATTCACGATCGCGGGCCGCTGTTCGCCGGGATGGTGACCAATTTGATTCCGGCAGGAGCCGTCATCTGGGGCTGGCTCGACAACGAGCAAGTGACCGGACGCCAACTCACCGCGCTGGCGATCATTCTGCCAATGGTCGCGCTGGTACAGTTCGGATCACCGCGAACGCCGTTCGACAATCCGGCCGAGCCAACGGTGAGTTCCTAGTGCGATTGTTGGACTTTCGCCCCAACGGCCTCGTGCCATTGGTGAAGCCAATGGTGAGTAGGGGCAAGCCGGATGGGGTCTAACCCAGTCGCCGCGTTTGCTCGATCCAACTCGTCGTGGCGACCTCAAACAGCGCTACTTCAAGACTGAGGCTTCGGGTTACGAACCGAGCCGCTTGATCCGAATTTTGCGATACGCGGCCTCGGACGGCGGGCCGCCATGAATCTGCACCGCGATCACACCGGTTCGAGTCAGCGTGTCGTCCACTTCTTGGTAATCAATCGTCGGCACTCCATTGAGCCAAATCCGCACGCGCGGTCCCTCGCAGCGAATCACGAAGTCGTTCCATTCGCCTGGCTTGAACGCTTTCTCGACCTTCTCCTTGTCGCCGTGGATCAAGAACTTCTTCCGTCGCGATTCATCGTACAGCGACCCCCAGATGCAACGTCCCTCCATGTGTCCCATGTCGCATTGATAGCCGATGACCTCATGATGATTCGGAATCCGCTTCGTCCGAAACTGCACTCCGGCGTTCGCTCCTTCCCCGGTCAGCTTGGCCTGCAATCGCAACTCGAAGTCGCCGAATTCCTGCTTGGTGCAGAGGAATTCGTTGCGCGGAATCTTCTCCTTCATTGTCCCACCGATGATGGCTCCGTCGGCGATGCGGAAGGTCTTCAGATCACCCTCCCAGCCATCGAACGTCTTGCCGTCGAACAGCATGTGAAAGCCATCTTCCAGCTCATCCGCCGCTCGGAGGTCCAACGCCTGAGCCACCGCAAGACCGACTGCGGGGACTCCCGCAACCAACCACGAAAGAAACGATCGTCGATGCCAGTTCATAATTCCGCCTCCTGGTGAATTGCCGCTTCGTAACGGCGAGTGCGAGATTTCTTGTTGGGCTGCACGCCGTTCGTAGCCACGCCCGCCAAAGCCTAGTCAAACGATGGTTGTCGTCGAAATCCCACGGCCTGGCGACCGTGACTACCAAGTGAGTTTGGCTGTCATACTGACTTACTGCTTTACTGCCGGAAGCGGGTGAGGTCGATCACTGGCGCGTCCGGGTACGACGGCATTGACCACATCTGCTCGGAGATCGAGTCCGGATTGACCTCAATGCGACCGATCCGCATGGTCAGATCGACGCCGGAGTCGGGCCATTGCAGATCGACACGATGTGGCAATCGCACACCGCTCGGCTCGTGTTGATAGTTGCTGAGTGTCGCACGGGCGATCAATCGGCCGGACGGCTCACGCAATGAGTGCTCCAGGATGACCCCTTGGCAGGCATCGACCAGCATCGTCCGCTGCACCCGCTTACCTTGCGGTGTGACTTGATCCGCGACGAACAACACTCGCCGAGACGGGCTCCCCGGCTGCTCGCGCATCTGAAATTCGGCGGCGGAGAACGGGACGACTCCCAAAGTTTCGATGAGCCAGTCGGGTTGAAACGGGATCGGCCCCATCGGCCGACCGTCGGCCACGTCGTCATACGAAGCCGTCAAGATGCCGTGTGGATCGCCTCGTCGTAACCAGAACCAAAACCGCTCGGAGTTCGATCCGAGATCGACCTCATCCGCCAGCGCCGATCGGACAATCAGCCGCAGCTTGCGAGGGCTTTCGACCGCCATCACCGCCGAGAGAATGATCGGCACTCCCCCTTGCCGAGCGGTGATTTTCACATCGGTCGATTTCCAGGCATACAACTTGGTGACGTTGTCATTGAGCGTGTTGACGATCTCTTCCGCCGTCGCGTCGGCGGCGAGCACGCAAGGCTCTGGTGCCGTTGGTCGGCCATAGGCCATCCAATGCCGCAGGGTCGAGCAGCCCGATGTTCCCAACAGGCATACGACCGTCGCGAACAGGCACATCACACAATTCGTCGGTCGAGCGGATGTTGTCACGGGGAAGCTCTCGTCCTTGAGGTATCGGTGAGCGGGGCCTGCAGCGGCGGACTCCGCTCGCGAATTCTTTCATCGTTCGCCGAAGAGGGAGTTTTGCACTTCTTGAAGCTCGGCTTCGTTGAGTTGCTGGTCACGCACTAAGAACGTCCCCTCACCGCGAGTGCCGGTGACTTCGAGAAACTCTTGATCGTCGATGACCTTCGTGCCGTCGAGCTTCAATCGCCGCCGTTGCACCAACAACAGGGCCAGGACATAGCGAAACTTGTCGTGAGCCGGGCTGGCCTCTTCGCTGAGTTGCTCGAATTGCCGCATGAGTTCGAGCGGGTCCAGCGTCTTCTTCGCCACCGCGACGGCTTCGGGAGCCTCACAGCGCCAGTGAGCAATCATCCCGGCAGGCGGTTCTCCCCAACCGGCTTCGGAGAAATCGAAACGGAGGAACTCGCCGTTCTTCTCGACGAGTACCGAATGACACAGGCTTCCGGGAGCAAGCTCTTGCCCAGTCGTCGCGCAGGTTCGGCCGATCGGTTTGACGTTGTAGTCTTGCAAGCTGCCCATCCTCCCTGATGTGGCGAAGCCGGATCGTCGCTTCGTGGCGGCTCGAAATCGTCAAGGCTGCAGAGCGGCTCGGCTACGAAAGGGGGCGGAATCTAGTGACGAACGATCGCACGTCACAAGACGATTACTCGACGGGATCGGCAGGTCTCACGAGGGCATCGGCTGTCGTTGCCGGAGTGCTGGGGCCAATCGGAGTCACCAGAGAGATTCGCCTGCGACATAGAACCAGGCTGGGGCGTCAATGTCGCCTGTCTTGCAAGGCACGACTCGCACGACCCGAAGGAGTTCTTATGAATCCCCTAACCACATTCAGCTTGCCTAGCTTCACGCGTTTCGAGGGCGAATGACGGTCAAATTGCCGTCAAAGTTATCCCCAATTTAGCCACCCGGAATGGGCGCTGCGACCAGACGCGAATTCGACGTAACCCATTTGCGATTTGCGGAGTTGAGAAGTTCAAGGGACCGTTTCGAGGTTGCCGATTCAAGGCCCTAGACCTGTCATCTCCGGTTGTGAGGCGTCTACCTGCAACGCCTCATGTGGCCCCGTACCGGGGGTGGCACGGACTCTGAGTCTGTGGTGCGTTTTGAACTTTGTCACCACGGCCCGGCCGGTGGGAACACGGATCCGCTAGGAACTATCGCGACGCGCGTCGCGGGCGGTTTTCGGTTTCTCCTCGGTGTCCGTAAACCGCCTGTAAGCCCCCCTGGCACCATCGGCGGTCCGTGTCTGACAACTGTCCCAAGGGAAGGAGACGCTGCTAATGTTCTGGATCAAGACTTTGACCGCCGTGGTCGCAACTCTGGGGTTGGGCAGCGTGGCGCAAGCCGGCCTGTTCAACTCTGGCTGTGGAACAGCGAAATCATGCTGCTGCACATCGACCTGCCAGCCCGCGTGCTGCAAACCCACGATCGCTCGGCCGTGTTGCCCGACGGTCCACACCTATCAACGTGCTTGCTCAACGTTGACACCTCCATGCTGCAAACCAAATTGCTGTGGCTGGGATGCTTCCGGCTGCTGCAAGAAGGGCTGCGAAACGAGCTGCGCCGCCCCCTGTTGTGCTCCCGCTTGTGCCGCACCCGCGGCTTGTGCTCCGGCATGTGCCGCTCCTTGTGCTCCGGCTTGTGCGGCCCCGTGCGCACCGGCCTGTGCGGCCCCTTGTGCTTCGACCTGTGCGGCTCCCTGTGCTCCGAAGTGCTGCCCTCCGGCGTGCTGCGCTCCGGCCTGTGCGGCTCCGTGTGGTCCGAAGGCGTGCTGCGCTCCCGCAGCTTGCGGCCCGACCTGTGCGGCTCCGAACGCTTGCTGCAACAACGCGAATAGCTGCTGTGGCAAAAGCGTCTGCTGCGAAGATCACTCCTGCGAAATTGCGCAGTTGATCTACAAGTCTCAAACCGCTTGCTATGCCAAAGATCGCCGGAAAGCTCTCGACAAGTTGGGCAACAAGTTCAACTGCGTCTGCAATCCTGAGATCATGTGCGCCTTCATCTACGGTCTGAATGACGCCGATGAAGACGTTCGCAAAGAAGCGGCCGACGAACTCGGCGACCAGCTCCGCAAGAATCCTTGCTGCTGCTCCTGCGAGATCGTCACCGCGTTGACGGCTGCCCTCGGCGACTGCGACAAGGGTGTGCGTCGTCAAGCGGAAGAGGGACTCGAAGCCTGCGGCTACGAGGTTGTTGATGGCTGCTGCGACAATGGTTGCTGCCACACGGGCTGCGGTGCCTGTGGAAGCGGTGCGGCCCCGATGGCGACACCGTCCCCGACTCCGGACGCGGCCCCGGTTCCGGTGCCGGCTCCTCCGACCACCGACCCCAAGGCCTACTTCCCGTCACGAGTCAACCCGACGACGAAGAAGACCAGCAAGCTCGGCAATCTGTTCGGACTCCGTAGCTAATGTGACGGGTCTGCTTCACGGCAGGCTCACCTGACAACTCGGTTTTCACGACCCCCGGAGCAATCCGGGGGTCTTTTTTATTTTCGATTTGCGATTTTCGATTTGAGCCGCCAACGTCCCGTTCGAGTCGTGGCCATCGCAAATCAAAAATCGAAAATCAAAAATCCCACCATGGGCTATCGCAATCTCCAAGAGTGTGTCGCCGACCTGGAGCGATCTAAACAACTCCTTCGCATCGATGCGGAAGTCGATCCGCATTTGGAGATCGCCGAGATTCAACGGCGGGTCTACCAAGCGAGTGGGCCGGCTCTCCTCTTCACGCGAGCGAAGGGCTGTCGCTTCCCACTGCTGGCGAATTTGTTCGGCACAATCGAACGGACTCGGTTCCTGTTTCGAGACACGCTCGACGCCGTGCGACGCTTGGTCGAGCTGAAGATCGACCCGATGTGCTTGGTGAGGAATCCTTGGCAGTATCGCGGAGCACCGTTGACCGCTCTGCACATGCTGCCGAAGTTTGTCTCACGCGGCCCCGTGCTCGCGAATGAGACCACGGTTGATCAACTGCCGCAGATCGTCAACTGGCCGAACGACGGCGGAGCGTTCATCACGCTCCCGCAGGTCTACACCGAAGACGCGGATCGTCCCGGATGGCAACACTCCAATCTCGGCATGTATCGAGTCCAACTCGCCGGCGGCCAATACGTCCCCAATGCGGAAGTCGGACTGCACTATCAGATTCATCGCAGCATTGGCTTCCATCATGCCGCTGCGATCCGCCGAGGCGAACCATTTCGCGTCAACATCTTTGTCGGCGGCCCGCCGGCGATGACGCTCGCCGCCGTGATGCCGCTACCGGAAGGCATGAGCGAACTCACGTTCGCCGGAGCACTCGGCGGTCGCCGAGTGCGGATGATTCGCAGCCGTAGCCGAAGTCGCCAGACTTCGGGAAGCTCGGCAACGTCAACCCGAAGTCTTGGCGACTTCGGCTACGAATCGCTGCCGATCGCTGCCGAAGCCGACTTCTGCATCGTCGGCACTGTCGATCCGAACGGCCTCAAACCCGAAGGACCGTTCGGAGATCATCTCGGCTACTACAGCTTGGCTCACGACTTCCCGGTGTTTCGAGTCGAGAAGGTCTTTCATCGTGACGGCGCGATCTGGCCCTTCACTGTTGTCGGTAGGCCGCCCCAAGAGGACACCAGCTTCGGCGCGATCATCCACGAGATCACCGGCCCGATCATCCCCACCGTGGTCGCCGGAGTAAAAGCGATCAACGCCGTCGATGCCGCCGGAGTCCATCCGCTGCTGCTGGCGATCGGCAGCGAGCGTTATGTGCCGTATGCCTCGCAACGCAAGCCGCAAGAGTTGCTGACTTGTGCGAACGCGATCCTTGGCCAAGGTCAGTTGTCGCTCGCGAAGTACCTTTTCATCGTCGCGTGTGAGGACAATCCGCAGCTCGACATTCACGACATTCCGGCGTTTTTCCGTCACGTCCTGGGACGAGTCGATTGGCGCACTGATCTGCATTTTCAAACTCAGACGACGATCGACACGCTCGACTACACCGGCCACGGAATCAACGCCGGTTCAAAGCTGGTCGTTGCCGCCGCCGGCTCATCGCGCCGCGAGTTACCGACGATCGTCCCTTCCGAACTGTCATTGCCGAACGGCTTCCGCGATCCGAGAGTCGCGATGCCGGGAGTACTGGTGATTGCCGCTCCGCCGTTCGACATGCGATTCGGTGCCAGCGACGGCGAGCAAGAACGATCCATCGGCCAGTTCCTGCGGCACTTCGACGCGAACTCGTCGATCAACGCTTACCCGCTCATCACGCTGGTCGATGACAGCGAGTTCTCCGCTCGGACTCTCAACAATTGGTTGTGGACGACATTCACCCGCTCGAACCCCGCCGCCGACATCACAGGTCTCGGCGCGTTCGTACATCAAAAGCATTGGGGCTGCCGAGGCTCACTGATCATCGACGCCCGAATCAAACCGCATCACGCCCCGCCGTTGATCGAAGACCCGGAAGTCACTCGCCGAGTCGATGCGCTGTTCGCCAGCAACGGCCCGCTGGCTGCGATGTCGTAAACTTGGAAACTTCCCGTTTGGGGAACGACGCCTGCCAAGTCAGAGTGTCAACCGCTTGCTTGTGAGCCAGGATCAAACTTATGCCCATCGCGACAATCACACCGACGGCGATCAGTACTTCACTGCTCACCGTCGAAGAGTTCGTCCACCTCCCGGAGCCGATCGACGGCTCTCGCGAAGAGCTTGTGAGAGGAGTGATCGAATCGATGCCGACGCCACGGTTCCGTCACGGTGAAATTCAGTGCAATGTGTCGGCGGCATTGAAAGCTTTCGTCCGCCCCCGCCGATTGGGCCGTGTCGCAACCGAAACGGGCGTCATCACGGAGCATGATCCCGACACGGTTCGCGGCCCCGACGTGGTCTTTTGGAGTGCCGAGCGTCTGCCGTTGGACGCCGAGGTGGAAAGCTATCCGGAGAACGCTCCAGATCTCTGCGTCGAAGTCCTTTCGGACAGCGATCGACCTCGACGACTGCGACAGAAGTTAATTGAGTATTTCGCACGCGACGTCCGCATGGTTTGGGTGGTCGATCCCGAGGCCCGCACCGTCACCGTCTATCGCGGTCCCGATGAAGGCCGTTTGTTGTGGGAAGACGCCACACTGTCCGGTGAGGACGTGTTGCCGGGATTCGAGTGCCTCGTCGCCGAACTCTTCGCGTAGGGCCGGCAATGTCCGTGCAAGGCGCGAGTGGCTCTGCTTGACCAATGATGTTTATGGCTTCTTCGTCGCTTTACGTTTCAGTGCCAGGTCGATGGCCGCCCAGAGCCCGTCGTCGATCAGGCGATGGGCGTCGTTCGGATCGGAGTAGCTGCTCCACCAGCGGTCGCTGGTCGGATGTGAGTTGAAGCTGTGCAGAAATGGGCACTTCTGCTGGAGGTTCGTGTCGTAGAGCAGAATCGGCACGACAAGAATCTCGCCCGCCGCGTGGCGTTCCTTCGCGCGGACGAGTTCCACGTTTTGGATGTACCACGACGCGAAGAAGTGCGCGCTCACGAGCGGCACGAAGACATCCATCTCTTCAAGTTCTTGCTGGATCACGCCATCCCATTGGTTCGCCGCGGTCAGCTCTTTGTCATGCCAGGCGTGGAGATACTCAAGCGGCCTATTCCGCAGGCGGTCGTCGTACTGAAAGCCGTCGAGCAGGGGCGTGAGACGCTCCATCCAGACTTTGTTCTGGTGCGAGTAGCTGATGAAGAGCTTCACCGATCGTTTCGCGCGTGGACGGGGCTGGATCGAGGGAGCGCGCGGAGTCTTGCTCATGGCTCCACCTCGTCGTTCATCAGCCGATCCTCGTCACTCGGGTGCGACTCACGAGGCAGCACGCCGAATTCTTCCAGCGTTTCGCGGGGCACCCACTTTCCGTTGTGCTCCCATTGTTCGACGGGGCTGAGGGCTTTGTATTCGCCAAAGATTTTGTGGAGCGCCCCGCGGATCATGGCCAGCAACCGTTTGCGGGGATGCTCGGTTCCGGCCACGGTGACGAAGACGTAGCGGTCGTCCTGGGTCGCCCAGACTTTGGCCAGAGCATCGCTGAAGTGCAGCATCGCTCCGCGCCGCCAGTGCCGGCGGTTCGGGATCAGCGCGAACGTGCGGGCGATGAACCACGGCAGCAGCGGCGCGGGGACGACTTGGAATTCGTAGCGGAGGCGGACGCGGTCGGGATCGTCCGGCTCTTCCGTTTCCGGCGGTGGGTTCAGCGGCAGCAGCGTCGGCACGAGTTGTTCGCGGCCTTCGTCGTCGAGCGGGTAGCTCAGGTGGAACAAGTCCATCAGGCGGAGCAGGAAGTCGCGCTTGTCGGCGGGATAGTCCTCGGCCCGGAGCATCTTCCAGGCTTCGGCCTTCTGATGGATACGGGCCAGCGTTTCGGCGGTGATGATGCCATCGGAGGCCAGAGCCGCGTTGAGATGGTTCGGGAGCTTGTCATCGAAATCATTCGCGCGGAGCACGGCGTAGATGCCGTTGGCCAGCCAGTCGGGGCGGAGGACGGTGGTGTCTCGCAGGCGGGGATCGCGGGCGTAGTTCAGGGCGACTCCCAGATCGTGCAGGTCTCCCGCCAGCGCGGTCTGTTCCTTCTCGTCGGCCTCACCGAGCTTGCGGCAGCGCTCGGCGTAAACGTCGTAATTCAAAAAACTTTCGGACATGGTCTCCAGCGAGGCTTTGATGGCGTGCCATTTCTTGGGGAACTTGCGGCGGGCACTTTCCATGTGATTGCTGTCGATCGCCTCAGTCAGCGTCTGCCGCAGCTCGGTGATGCCCCCCTTTCCGGCGTCGGGTTCCGAGCATTCGGTGGCGACCCAGCCGAGGATCGGGCCGTAGGTTTGTTCCAGCGTTTCCCGGTCGAAGTGCCGCTGGCGTCCCGCGCTCTTGTTCAGAGCGATCACCACGGGCGCATCGCCGGCATAGCTGCGGATCAGTTGCAGCCAGTAGGCGGCGTCCCGTTCCAGCATGTCGTCCCGCTCGCCGAGCACCAGCAGGTACAGGCTACGGGCGGTGAGAAAAAACTCGTGCATCGAGTGCAACACCACCTGCCCGCCGAAGTCCCAGACGCGGCCGGTCACGTCTCCCCGTTGACCGTGGAACTCCAGCTTCTGGATCGTGATCCCGTGAGTCTCCGCCTCGTGCGGATCATAGGTCCGACCGCCAAGCCGCTTGATGAGACTCGTCTTCCCCGCCTGCCCCCGTCCAACCACGATCAGCTTGCACTCACCAAGCGGCTTTCCCGCCTCGCCCACAATGCGAAAGTAGGCCGCCAGAATCTCACTCGGCGGTTTCGGCGTGGCGTATCGGCCGCCAACGTCGAACCACGTCGGCCCCAGTACCTCCACCGGCAGGCCGAGCCGAGGATTGTCGTGAAGGAACAGTTTCGTCAGTGCCGTGAGCTGGCCGATCTCATACGGCAGCGTGGTGAACCGGTTGTTTTCGAGGTCCAGCCTCATCAGCGCCGTGAGCTGGCCGATCTCCGGCGGCAGCGTGGTGAGCTGGTTGTTGGCGAGGCCCAGCGTCGTCAGCGCCGTGAGCTGGCCGATCTCCGGCGGCAGCGTGGTGAACTCATTGCCGTTGAGGTCCAGCATCGTCAGCGCCGTGAGCCGGCAGATCCCCGTGGGCAGCACGGTGAGCTGGTTGTTGTCGAGAGCTAGCGTCGTCAGCGCTGTGAGTTGGCTGATCTCCGGCGGCAGTGTGGTGAGTTGGCTGTTGTGGAGGACCAGCGTTGTCAGCGCCCTGAGTTGGCCGATCTCCGGCGGCAGCGTGGTGAGTTGATTGTCGAAGAGGTCCAGCCACGTCAGCGCCGTGAGCTGGCCGATCTCCGGCGGAAGTGTGGAGAGCGTTAGCCTGCTCAAATCGAGAAAGTCACCACGTTGCTCAAGGCAGGCTGCAATCCGCTTCAATGCCTCCGTGTAGCCGGTCTTGGGGGTGAAGCGTGCCATGCTCGATTCGGTCGGAAAATGCCGCAGGAATTGTTCGACCGCGATGATACGGCGGACGCCGGAAATCACGAAGCCAGCGGGCGAGTCGGTAAAGGCCGACTACTGTTTGAATCTGCGAAGGCCGTGCAGCCTTGTCACCCGAAGCGCGAGTTTTGAAGTTGCGCTTTTGCGGTTCAACCCGGAGGGTTCACAGCGATTAGCCGGTGGTTGAGCGAAGCGACACCACCGGAAAAGGATTCGTCTGCTCCCGCATCCCGGAGGGATGCCAGCGACAGAATGGCTGGCATCCCTCCGGGATGCAAAGGCACTTTGACCGGCTTTCCGGTGGTGCGCCTTCGGCGACCACCGGCTAATGGCTGAGAACCCTCCGGGTTCAAAGACTTCAGCGAGGCAGTGCCTCTGGCCGACCCCTTGCTCGCACCGTGATCATCGACGGCCCCCTTTCCGCAGATAGTGGTCTTGTCCCACTCGCAGATAAAAGAGCGGCACCGGATTGCCAGCCGCCTGCATTTGGTCCCGAATGTCTAAGGCGGTGCGGCCAAACCACACACGACCGGTCGCGGGATCAATTCCAACCGCTTGGCCCTTCTGCTGAGCGACGTCATGCGAACGGAGATACTCATCCCAAATCTGTTGAGCACGAGCCGAATCCGCACTCGTCCAGTCACTGGCCATTGTCGACGAGGTCATGGATCGCTCCTTGTCTGAGAAATGACAGTTCGAGCGAATTACCGAAGTTGGCCCGAACTCGCCACGATGATAGTCAGCGAAATCACATCCGCGACCACCCTAAACATCGGGAAGACTTTCGTCATGATTTGATGGCACTCACGTCACGCCACGATCTCCCGAATCGGCTTGCCGAACTCAATCTCCAACCGCTTGTGGCCGGGGACTTCGAGGGAGCGGGGGTTGAGGCCGAGTTGGGTCAGCACCGTCGCGTGGATGTCGGTGACATAGTGGCGGTGTTCGGCGGCGTGGAAGCCGAGTTCGTCGGTCGCGCCGTGAGCGATGCCTCCCTTGAGGCCGCCGCCAGCGAGCCAGCAACTGAAACCGTAGGGGTGATGGTCGCGGCCTTTTGAGCCTTCTTCGCCGGGGGTGCGGCCGAATTCGGTTGCCCAGATGACGATCGTTTCGTCGAGCAGGCCGCGCTGCTTGAGGTCTCGCAACAACGCGGCGATCGGTTGATCGACCATCGGGCTGAGCTTGCCGTGGTTGTCTTTCAAGTTCGAGTGCGCGTCCCACGAGCCGCCTCCACCGCCGCCGTGATAAAGCTGCACGAAGCGCACGCCTCGCTCGACCAAGCGCCGCGCGAGCAGACATGACTCGCCAAACGGTTTCGTGACGGGATTGTTCAAGCCGTAGAGGTCGGCGATCGAGGCGGTCTCGCCTGACAAACGAAATGCTTCGGGGATCGAGGTCTGCATTCGGAAGGCGAGTTCGTAGGACTTGATGCGTGCTCGGACGGCGGCGTCTTCGGGATGCTTCGCGGCGGACAAGCCGTTGAGTTCACGGAGCAGCTCGAACTCAGCGGCTTGCTCTTCGCGGAAGACTTCCGGGCCGGGGGAGGCGTAGGGCAGGGGGAGGTTCGCATCGAACTTCAGATGCACGGCGTTGTGCTCTGGGCCGAGATACGCGCCGTTCTGAGCGCCCTTGCCGCCGCAGCAGACTCCGGGAGGATCGCCGATCGCGACGAAGCTCGGCAGTTCGTCGTTGAGCGAGCCCAAGCCGTAATGCGCCCACGAGCCGACGCTCGGATGATAGCCGTCGAAGATATGATGTCCGGTGTGCATCTCGTACTGGGCAGCGTGGTCGTTGTCGGTACACCAGCAGGAGCGGACGACGGCGATGTCGTCAATCATTGAGCCGACGTGCGGCCACCAATCGCTGATCTCGATGCCGCTTTCGCCGCGTGGGCGATAGCCGATCTGCATCGGATAGATCTTTGCCATCAACTTGCGTGGCCCGCCCGCGAAGTCGCGGACGTTCTT
>JBJXEX010000271.1:0-28248 GCA_046156195.1 Planctomycetaceae bacterium
AGACTTTGTCAGCCCGGCTCATCGAATTAACAAGAAACTGTTTCATCAACATTGGCTTCACAATCTCTACTTGTCCGCCTCAATGCGCGGCTTTCACACCGCTACCTAGATTCCGTTAGAGTCAGGAGTTTTGGTGAAGACTCGCTGAAGGGGGTTTCTCTGCGGCCTCCCTGAATCTGCGGGGGAATGACTTGGGATCTCCCCACAGATTCAGAGAGGCCACAGAGAATCTTGTCCGGGACTTTGGTCTGAGGCAGAGCCTCGCTGGACTTTGAGAATTGGTCATTGGACATTCATCGGACGTTGGAATTTGGACATTGGTCATTTTGTAACAAGGAGATCGCAATGGCGACGAATCCCGTTCCCGCGAAACAGAAGATTGCCATCTTGGGTGGTGGCACCGCGGCAATGACTGCGGCTTTTGAACTGACGGCTCAGCCCGGTTGGGATCAGAAGTATGACGTCACGGTCTATCAGCTTGGCTGGCGGCTCGGCGGGAAGGGGGCCAGCGGACGGAACGCGAAGAACTCGCAGCGGATCGAAGAGCATGGTCTGCATGTCTGGGGCGGGTTCTACGAGAATGCGTTCGCCGTCATGCAGCGCTGCTATGCCGAGCTGGGTCGCGACCGCGCCGCGCCGCTGGCGACTTGGCAGCAGGCGTTCAAGCCTCAGAACGATGTCTTGTGGGAGGAGTACATCAACGACGCTTGGATTCATTGGTCGCTCCGTTTTCCCGACAACGGTCAATTGCCGGGGGATGGATCGGGCATCCTCTCGGTGTGGGAGTGTTTCCAGTCGGCGCTGGAGTTCTTGACTTCACACGTTGAGTCCTTCATCCGCGATCATCTGCACTTGCCGATCATCAGCACGTTGGAGGACCGGGTCGTCTCGCGGTTGCAGAAGCTGGCGTTTTGGAAGAGCGATGATGACGCGAAGGCGGGTGGCTTGATGCCCGCGGCTCCGCACAAATTGTTGTCGCTGGCGTCGGGACTCGCGGCGAAGCTGGCCGCCAATCCGGCTCAGCACGAGTCCGACGACCATGACAGTCTGATTCATCTGCTGGGTGGGTTTCGGAGTTGGATGAAGTCGATCTTGGCCTCCATCGCGTCGTTGTCGGACGATCTGCGGCGGATGTGGATCATCGCCGATTTGACGATCACCGGACTCGTGGGCTGTCTGGTGGATGGCGTGTTGTTTCACGGCTTCGATGTGATCAACGACAAGAACTGGGTGGACTGGCTCCAGCAACACGGCGCGAGCGAGATGACATTGCAGTCCGCTCCGGTGCGCGGCTGGCACGACTACTTTTTCGCGTATCGGCAGGGGGATCCGAATCAACCCTGCATCGAAGCAGGGACGTCGATGCGTCAGTTGTTGCGACTGGCTCTGACCTACAAGGGAGCCCCGTTTTGGGAGATGCAGTCGGGCATGGGCGATGTCGTCTTCGGGCCACTTTACGAGGTGCTGAAACGTCGCGGAGTTCACTTCCAGTTTTTCAATCGGATTCAGGCACTGCATCTGAGTCCCGACCGGCGGACGGTGGCCTCGATCGACATCGGAGTGCAGGCCACGTTGAAGAGTGCGGGGGAGTATCAACCGCTGGTCGACGTGAAGGGTCTACCGTGCTGGCCGTCGGAGCCGTTGTACGATCAGCTCGTGCAAGGAGCGGCGCTGCAAGCTCAGCAAATCAACCTGGAGTCTCCCTGGGCGAATTGGCCGGACGTGGCGAGTCGCACGCTGCAACGTGGTGTCGATTTTGACATCGTCGTGATTGGGACCAGCATCGCTCCGTTGAAAGAGATCGCGTCGGAGCTAATTGCCGCGAGTCGCACCTGGCAGTTGATGATGCAGGCGATCGAGACGACACCAACGATCGCCGTGCAAGTCTGGTTCGATCCGACATCGGCACAGATGGGTTCGATCCCCGGAGCGTTGATGACCGGCTACACGGACCCGCTGCAAACGTGGGGCGACTTCACTCATCTGATTGCTCGCGAAGCGTGGGCGGCTGGCCGCGTGCCGGGAAACCTCGCGTACTTCTGCGGGCCGATGACCGAGCCGGAAGTGACACCGCCGTACTCGGATCACAGCTTTCCCGATCGCGAAGACGAGCGTGCTCGGCAGATCGCGTTGCAGTCGCTACAGCAGGGGAGCGCGCATCTCTTCCCGAATATCGCTCCGCCATTCACGGGCGTCACCGGACTGGATTGGAGTCGCATGACCGATCCTCGGAACCGCAGCGGATGGCATCGTTTCAACGCTCAATACTGGCGATCGAACGTCAGCCCGGCGGAGCGTTATGTGCTGGCGGTTCCCGGTTCGTCACAGGCTCGGCTGCGTAACGGACTGAGCGGTTTCGCGAATGTGTTCGTCGCTGGCGATTGGGTCTACACGGGGCTGGCCGGTTCGATTGAAGGGGCGGTGATGTCCGGCATGTTCGCCTCGCGAGCAATCTGTGGCTCACCCGCCGTCGTCCCCGGCGAGGTGAATTAGAACTTCACCGTCAATCCGGCGGTGATCGCGTTGTTTGTTTGCTGGATGCTGACCGAGGAGTCGGGGATCGGCCCGGTGGGAGTCAGGTATCGGCCGGTGCTGGTCAGCTCGAAGCTGTGGACCCAAGCGAGGTGCATCACCATCGAACGAGACATGGCCATTGAGGCTCCCAACGACATCGAGTGCTCGTACAACGCCGACGATTGGATGTTGGCGGCGGTCGCCGACTCAGGGATCGGATTCTGGTTGTACATGTAGCCGCCGCGCACCGAGACCAGGTCCGTCACTTGGTATTGAGCGGCCGTGATGAACGAAAAGACGTTTCTCCAACCCAGTCCGGTGGAGGCTCCGGTCTGTGTGAATCCGACGGGATCGCCGAAGACATCGGTGCTCTTGTAGTCGATGTAGCGCATATCGAACGCCAGCAACCAGCCATCGAATCCAGTGTACGACGTCCCCAGGCTGTAGATCGCCGGGAACTGCGTCTCAATCGACAGGTTCCGAGGGACGCCCAGCTCGTTGGTCGAGTTGAATTGGAACCGCTCAAACCACTGCGGACTTTTGTACGACACTCCGAAATTCCAATTCGACTCGGTCGTGAGGTACGCCCCGACTTGGAATCCCAGTCCCCAGAAGTTGCGCGTGTTGACCGCGCTCGGATAGGTGAAGACGGTGTCGCCATTGGCGTCGTCGGGATTCGCCGCGAAGAAGGGATCGAGTTGCAGGTCGGCAATCGTCACAGTCGGTGAGAATCCGACCGACAGATTGTCGGTGAGTTGCAACGCCGCAGTCGGCACGATCTGCAAAATGCCCAGTCGCGAATACAACGCTCCGGTGCCGATGGGGGGCGCAGACAGAATTGGATTGGTGGTGCTGGCCTTATAGTCCACGCCAAAGCCACCAATGCCGAGTGCTCCCAAGCCGAACGTCCAGGGGGAATCATCGGGCTTCCAGACCAACGCGATCGTCGGCAGCGTCTTGATGCCCGAATTGCTATCGGTGCTGCCGGAGGCTCCGCCGAGCGCCGCGGGGAGTGACGACGACAGTTCGGTTTGCGAGTCGATGAACTCGACGCCAAACAGAATTTGGTTCCCCTTCAACGCGCTGATCGAACCGGGATTCCATTGAAGGGCACCGGCAGCATCCAACGGAGCCGCGGTCGCCGCGCCGCTCATCGAGCGATTCACCGGCCCGACTCCCGGCAGCACGATCCCTTGAGCACGAGCCTCCGTCGCGCTCTGGAGAATCGCCGCGAACAGTGCGATCCCCAACATCAACACGCGTGCGTAAAACTTGAACATAACCGCCTCCCTGTGGCTTCCCCTGAGGAACCATCCTTGGTTCCAATGCCGCCGCGACGAACGGGCCGTTGTGATTGGTGCTATCGGATCGTTCGGAATTCTCGGCACAGTCGCTGGTGGCTTGAGCCAAGAAACCTGCGACCAACAGTTCTTGTGGACGATACACGCGGGACAACCGGCACAGATTACGCAACGTCATTGACCCCTACCTGGAGACTTCTGATGAACAAGCAAAAGATCGCGATCTTGGGGGGCGGGACCGGAGCGTTGTCGGCAGCGTTTGGTTTGACCTCTCAGGCGAACTGGCAGGATCGGTACGAGGTCACGGTCTACCAAGTCGGTTGGCGGCTGGGTGGCAAGGGGGCCAGTGGTCGGAATCCCGCAGTGCATCAGCGGATCGAAGAGCATGGTCTGCACGTCTGGGCCGGCTTCTACGAAAACGCATTTCGGGTAATGCGAGAGTGCTACCAAGAACTGAATCGTCAGCCGAGCGAACCGCTCGCGACGGTGTGGGACGCCTTCAAGCCCAAGAGCAACGCCACGCTCACCGAGTTCATTCGCAATCAATGGCTCGAATGGCCCGTCAGCACGCCGACCAACCATGAGTTGCCGGGTGAGGATTGCGAGATGCCGACGATCGGGTGTTATGTCCGAATGCTGTTGGACTGGGTGCTCGATCACCTCGAAGAGAGCGGGCTGTTCGGCCACCTGGTTTCCTCGGCCGACACGCATGGCCGGCCGAGTCTGTCGGATGCCCTGTGGCATTCGGTGCAGACGGCGGATCGCACGCTCCGAGCGGCCCTGCATCCGTCGATCGCCGCGCATCACCCTGTGCTGGACACCTTCGACCGTGGGCTGAACAGAATTGGCGATGCGGTGACGTGGCTGCTGCACGGACTCCGACGTCTGCTGGCGACGGCTGTCACCGATCTCGCGCACCTCGCCAAAGCAGAGTTGCAGTCTCTGGTCGCGTTGATCGGCGAGCTGCGCGATCACGTCGCGAAGTTCGCCGAATCGAAACTGGCTGGTAACGATGAATTCCGTCGCGTGTGGCTGTTCGTCGATTTCGGCTTCGCGACGGTCACGGGCTTGATCGCCGACGGAGTCCTCTGGCACGGCTTCGCGTCGATCGACGATGTGGAATGGCGGACCTGGTTGCAGCGGCACGGAGCCTCCGCCACGACCGCCAACTCGGTCATCACGCGTGCGACCTATGACTACATCTTCGGGTACATCCACGGAGACGTGAATCAAGCTTCGGTCGGAGCCGGCACCTGCACTCACGGCTTGATGCGGCTGACTTTGACCTACAAAGGCGCGCTCTTCTGGGAGATGCAGGCGGGCATGGGAGACACCGTCTTCGGGCCGTTGGCTCTGGTCTTGAAGCAGCGCGGCGTCAAATTCCAATACTTTCACCGAGCCGATGCTCTACGACTCTCGCCCACGGATGCGACGGTGATTGAGGCCATCGACCTGGGCATTCAAATGCAGACGCTAGGCGGCCAAGAGTATCAGCCGCTGATCGACGTGCAGGGTCTGCCTTGCTGGCCTTCCGAGCCGCTCTTCGATCAGTTGGTGGATGGCGACAAGCTGAAACAATCGGGAGCGAACCTGGAATCTCCGTGGACCGACTGGCCGGATGCTGCACAGGCCACGCTACAACGGGGACGAGATTTCGACATCATCGTGCTGGGCATTTCAATCGCCGCCTTGAAGTCGCTCACGCCGGAACTGATGGCGGCGAATCCGCGATGGGCCGACATGGTCAACAACGTCTTGACGACTCAAACCCAAGCCGTGCAAGTGTGGCTCAAGCAGGATGCTCAGCAGTTGGGTTGGAAGTCGGCTGATCCGGCGCTCGTGACCGGTTATGCGGATGACTTGAACACTTGGGGCGACCTAAGCCATCTGTTGCAGCGCGAGGACTGGCCAGCGGCGGGTGCTCCGCGAAATGAGTCGTACTTCTGTGGCCCGTTGCGCGACCCGGCCGTGATCCCTCCGCCGTCCGACCACAACTTCCCGAATCGCATGGATCAACAGGTCAAAGCGGAGGCGATCAATTGGCTGAATTCCAATGTCGGCTTCTTGCTGCCGGTGCTGGGTGCCAATGGCCAAATGGATTGGAATCAACTGGTCGATGATTCGGGAGCCACCGGTGCGGCTCGGTTCGACTCGCAGTATTGGCGAGCCAACATCGCTCCCACGGAACGCTATGTCATCTCGGCGGCCGGCACGACGAAGTATCGCTTGAAGTCGGACGGCTCCGGCTTTCAGAACCTGTTCCTCGCCGGCGACTGGACCGACACCGCGATCAACGCGGGCTGCATCGAAGCCGCGGTGATGTCCGGCCTCGCCGCCTCGCAAGCCATCTGCGGCAGCCCCGCGAAAATCATCGGTGCCACCGGCGGCGCGGAACGATGAGCTTGATCGCTGTATTGCGGCGATTCAGTCAGACCCCATCCGGCTTGCCCATTGGTATCTACACAACTCGTCGGCGACGACCACACCGTCTTCTTTGTCTCACATAGCAACCTCTGCGGTCTTCCAGCCTCTGCGGTAAAACAGTCTTCAGGCGTTTCTACCGCAGAGGTTGGAAGACCGCAGAGAAATCCAGAACGCGGTCGGTTACGAGTTGTGTAGAGACCAATGGGCTTGCCCGGATGGGGCCGAGACTTACGCGAACTGATGAATGATCTCGCCCAGTTCCACCAAGAAATCGGCGTCGGTGTGGAACGCCAACTCGACGGGACACGAGGACGACGGCAAGCCGAGGAAGTCGGCGATCGGCAGGCTGTCACACTTCAAGACGTTCAGCGTGTGATCGCCGGGGATCAGCCCGCCACCTCGGAATGCAGTCACTTTCATCGGAGCCTCGACGATCGCTGCGTAGCAGGCTTGCAACGGATTGATCGCGTCCGGGAACTGCTTGCGGAACACGAAGGTGACCTCGGACAGCATCAGTTGTGCGGCCCACTTTGCGGCGACGATCAGTTCGGGATGCAACAGACTGTCGATGTCGCGCAACAGGTGTTGCAGCAGTGCTCGGAGCCAACCGACGGGGGTCGTCCAGTCGTTGAGAGTCGCGACGGCCGTCGTCGATGTCTGGATGTTGACGACCTCTTTCAGCGCGAGTTGCGTCTGCGGTGAGAAGGTCTCCAAGACGAACGTGCTGATCGACAGCGGGCTGGCGGAGTCAGGGCTTGGCAGCGTGATGTTTCCCTGCGATTTGGGATATCCGAAGACCTCGCGTCCCCCCATCACCGCCAGCGGGTTATCGACCAGCAAGAACAACGGCAGCAGCAACAGTTTCTGCGGAACCCAGAGGATGCCGATCCTCTTCATGCGGACCACGACCGCGAAGAACGCGAAGTCCACTTCCTCCAACCAACCTTCCTGGCTCTGCGGCGGATTGACGCACGACAGATGACCGATATCCACCACCGCCGCGAGCACCTGCCCAGTCAGCACGCAGTACCGCAGATCGTCCGGCAATCCCTGATTGAGATAGGCATCGACGCTGTCCTGTAATCGTTCGCGATCCCCTTGAACGAAATAGCCGTAGCATTGCGTCTGCCCCAGAATGAATGGCGGGTTGTAAATCTGCCAGCCAGCTAGGTTGATGAAGTTGGGTTGCGTGGTTGAGGTTCGCATGAGTGGCCCTTGATTGAGAGAGTCAAAGGAGGTCGAAGAGTCCCGCGCGGCTGCGCCGTAGACAAACGTAGCCACCATCGCTCCGCGTGACGAGCCAAAAGACCAACTGAGACTGCCTTGGGAACGGCCTATCAATAACTGCCGTAGCCCAAGCCGTGATACTTTGGTCCAAACCTCACGAGTTTGGCGACGACGGCGGACTCTCAAGGCCGCATCGTGCTTTGTCTTCATCCGTGTGTGATGCCATCCGTGTGCGCAGGCAGTTGCTTCAAACCAAATGCTGCACACACGGATGGCGGCTACTCAAGACACTTATTTCTGCGCCGGTCCTTGGTGGTCATTCCACGAATGATGGCGCGGCGAGGTCACAATGTTCGCGGAAAAAGCAAGGAGTCCAACGACCGAATGGAGACGACGAATGCAACGCCGGGCGACTCAACTCAGCGGCTCGCTCCGGGGATACGAGCCGAGCACTTCCATCCGCACGGCCATGCGTTCGATGTCGGACAGCGTCCGCTTGATGCGGGGATCGTGGGAATGCCCCTCGAAATCGAGGAAGAACAAATAGCCCGACTCCGGTCCACGCAGCGGGAACGATTCGATCCAAGTCAGGTTGATCTTATTGCCTTTGAACGAGGCCAACGCATCGGCCAACGCTCCGGGCTTGTGCGGGATTTGCAGGAGCAATGCGGTGCGATCCCGGCCGGTCGGCTTCGTGTCGTCGTCGCCAATGATGGCGAATCGGGTGACGTTGTTCTTGTTGTCTTGAATCGACTCCGCCACGACATGCAAGTCGTATTCGATCGCCGCTCGCGTGCTGGCGACCGCCGCCGCTCCCGGTTTGTCGCGAGCCAATTGGGCGGCCGTTGAGGTGCTGGTCACCTCCAGTAACCGCGCCTGCGGCATGTTCTTGTTGAGCCAATCGCGGCACTGAGACAGCGCCTGAGGCTTGCTGTAGATCTCGGTCACTTCGCTGCGCGGGCACCGAGCCAGCAGGTTGTGATGAATCGCGATTTGAACCTCGCCACAGATCCGCAGCGGCAGCCGAGTGAACATGTCGAGCGTATCCACGATCCGCCCGTCGGTGCTGTTCTCGATTGGGACGATGCCGTACTCGGCCTGTTTGCGATTCACTTCTTCAAAGACTGCGGCAATCGTGCTGACCGGCACCAAATCCGCCGACTCGCCGAACCGCTCCAGAGCGGCGATGTGCGTGTAGCTGTAGGCCGGGCCGAGATAGGCGACTCGTGTTGTCTTCACGGCCTGACGAGCCGCGCTCAACATTTGCCGGAAGATGCCACGAATGGCCGCGCTGGGGAGCGGGCCTTTGTTGGATTCTCCCAAAGCCGCGAAGAGTGCGTCGTCCGCCAACGGAGCAAACAACGCCCGCTTCAAATCTGGTTGAGCGAGGATCCACTCGGTGGTCGTTCCCGCTCGCTTATTGATCAGCGTGAGGATCTCGCGATCGAGTCGTTTCAGTTCGTTCTCAAGCGCGGCGGGTGACTTCCGGACTGGCTTTTGCGCCAGTTTGGCGAGCCTCACCGGAGCAGTCGCCGGCTTGCGAGCTTTTTTCGGAAGTGGTTTATTGGCCATGAGTTCCTTTCGCGGTCGCAGCGCCCGAAAGGGTCAAAACTTGCTCCGCCTGAAGTGGGTCGGCTTGTATTCCGACACTACAACGGAGTCAAGCAGCCAGGAACGTCGGACTGGCATCATCGTTATTGATCAATCACCAGTCGCCGATGCCGTCGGTCTTCATCCGCGTGCGAGGTCCAATCTGTGTGCGAAGCGTGTTCAAAACAGGACGAACGCACTTCGCACACGGATCAAAGCACACACGGATCACAGGATTTGAAGATCGCGCTCTCGGGGGAAATCTCAGAATTGATTGGCTGTCAGTTTGACAATAACGAGCACCGAAGAGACCGAGCAGGCCGGTGCCAATCTGGCAAACCGCCCGTTGGCCTGATCCGCCGCCAGAGCACAATCCGTTGCCATACCGTGAGTTGTCACGTCATCTGAAGCCGACGCTCGGCTGGCACACACTTTGCCTTCCGCTGCTCGACACCGAGCTACTCGGATCACAAACACCGAACTCGAACCACACTCAATCGACTGAGGAGCCAAGTCATGGCCGTCGCTGAAAAAATCATTGGCATCGACCTGGGAACCACGAACTCCGTGGTCTCGATCATGGAAGGGGGCGAGGTCAAAGTCCTCGCCAACCTGGAAGGCAATCGGCTCACGCCGAGCATCGTCGCCTTCACCGACAAAGGCGAAACCTTGGTGGGCGATCCCGCTCGTCGGCAAGCGGTGACGAACCCCAGAAACACGATCTACTCGATCAAGCGTTTCATGGGCCGGCGACACAGCGAAGTCGCTTCCGAAGAAAAGCTCGTCCCGTACAAGATCCTTGGCGGGAACAACGACTATGTGAAAGTTGAAACCGGCAACGGCAAGCAGCACACGCCGCCGGAGATTTCGGCCCTCGTGCTCCGCAAGCTGAAAGAGGCGGCGGAAAGCTATCTCGGCCATAAGGTCAACAAGGCGGTCATCACCGTCCCGGCGTACTTCAATGACGCTCAGCGACAGGCGACCAAAGACGCCGGTCAGATTGCCGGTCTGGAAGTCGCCCGCATCATCAATGAGCCGACCGCCGCCGCGCTCGCTTATGGCCTCGAGAAGAAGAAGGACGAGAAGATTTGCGTCTTCGATCTTGGCGGCGGCACGTTCGACGTGTCGATCCTGGAGGTCAGCAATGAACTCGTTGAAGTGCTCAGCACCAACGGCAACACGCACCTCGGCGGCGACGACTTCGACGAAGAGCTGATCAACTTCATCGCCGCGAAGTTCAAGGCGGAAAACGGCATCGACCTTCGCAAAGACCCGATGGCCTTGCAGCGTCTGCGCGAAGCGGCCGAAAAGGCCAAGAAGGAACTCTCCACGCTGCAAAACTCGGAGATCAATCTGCCGTTCATCACCGCCGACGCCAGCGGAGCGAAGCATTTGCAACTCTCCGTCACTCGCTCCGAGTTCGAGAAGATGGTCGATCATCTGATCGAGAAATGTCGCATCCCGGTCGAGAGCGCGCTGAAAGACGCGAAGCTCAAGCCGAGTGACATCGACGAGGTTGTGCTGGTCGGCGGTTCGACCCGCGTCCCGAAGGTGCAAGATTTCGTCAAGAAGATCTTCCAAGGCAAAGAGCCGCACAAAGGGGTGAACCCGGACGAAGTCGTCTCGATTGGTGCCGCGATTCAAGGGGCGATCATCACGGGTGAAGTCACCGACGTCGTGCTGATGGACGTGACGCCGCTCTCGCTGGGGATCGAAACGGAAGGGGGCGTGATGACGCCGCTCGTCGAACGCAACACGACGATCCCGACCACGAAGAAAGAAACCTTCTCGACAGCCGCCGACAATCAGCGAGCCGTGACCGTCAGCGTGTATCAGGGCGAGCGGCAGATGGCTCGCGACAATCGGTTGCTGGGGCAGTTCAATCTCGAAGACATTCCCTCCGCGCCGCGCGGAACGCCCAAGATCGAGGTCGCGTTCGACATCGACGTCAACGGCATCCTCAAGGTCTCGGCGAAAGACTTGGGCACCGGCAAGGAGCATTCGGTTCGCATCGAGAACTCCAGCGGCTTGTCGAAGGAAGAGATCGAAAAGATGCGGCGAGACGCTGAGGCTCACGCCGACGAAGACAAGCAGAAGAAAGCCTTGGCCGAAGCCAAGAACAAAGGTTCGATGCTGGCCTATGAAGCCGAGAAACAACTCAAGCAGAACGGCGACAAATTGGACGCCTCGTCCAAGAGCGCGATCGAGTCTTCGGTCAGCAAGCTGAACGAGGTGTTGAAGACCGAGGATGCCGATCAGATCAACGCCGCGACAGCCGCTCTCGAACAGAGTCTGCACGCGATGGCCGAGCACCTCTACAAGAACACGGGAGCTCAACCGGGACCGGACGCAGCCGCTCAAGCCGCCGGCGGTTCAAAGCCAGCCGGCGACGACAACGTCATCGACGCGGAATTCGAGAAGAAGTAAGCCAACTGCGCCCGGCGCTCGTAGTGACCCCATTCATGGGGTCGTTCGACCGCAGCAACTTTCACGATTCAAGCAACGCCCGGCCGCTCACGGAGGAGTGGCCGGGCGTTGTCGTTTGTGGCGCACGCGGCTCGCGTGCGTCGATTCAATCTCATTCTCACGCGCGTTCTCACTCGGAGCATGAAAACGAGAAGAATCGACGCACGCGAGCCGCGTGCGCCACAACTCAAAACTCAAAACTCACAACTCAAAACTCACAACTCAAAACTCAAAACTCACGCCGCGCGCTGCAAGCTCACGGTCAACGGCTGGATCAGTTGCCGTTGAACGACAGCCGTCTCCTCAAAGTGCCGTGCAACAGCCGCTCGGAACGCCGCTCCGATTTCCGGTTGTCCGCGCCAGGCTTTCATGAACCGCAGCCAATCGCGGTCTCGGCGATGCAAGAAGGTCACATCGAACCAGTGCCGCCAAGTGTGATCGAGATTGATGAGCTGGAGTTGTCCGGACGGCGTCACCAGGAAGTTCGCGGCGTGCATTGCTCCATGCACGATCCGCAGTTCGCCGAGCGTGTGCCAGATGCGGGCGAACTGTCCCGCGAGCCGATCCAGTTCGAGCGTGTTGAGTTCTGTCGTCGCGAGAAACTCCGGCAGCGGAGTTCCGACGACTTGCTCGTTGAGCACGAATGACCGCAACCGAAACGGTCCCAGCCGATCCTCGACCATCGCCAGTGGCCGAGCGGTGTCGAGGCCCGCGTTGAGCAGTTCACGGCCATAGGTCCACGACCGACTGCCGCGTGTGAAGAGCAAGACTCGCGTCAACGCGTGCAGCACGCCGCGCAGATTGAATCGCTTCAGCAGTCCGATCACCGAGTCCGCGAAATGCCCGTCGGGTTGCGGAGCATTGATCGGCACTCGCGCGACCGCGCCGTAATCGTCGCGGGTGACGGCTTGTCCCGCTTCGAGGAATTCATCGGGATCGTTCCACAGTCGCTCGACTACTTGTGCGGCAAGCTGGTTATCAAACACGAGCCTCCGAAACGGCGACTGTTTGACCGAGACGTTCGGACCGCGCAGCTCAAAGTTCCACGGCCAGTCGATGTCGGGAATCCATTGAGCCAGCCAGCGAACCGGAGCGGCGATCAACGTCCACGCCGGGTGCAACAACTCATTGAAGATCGTCGTCAGGAAGTCGTTGATTCCCTCGACGAAGCGGTCCCACCAAACCGGCTTGAGGTGCATGTGAAAGAGCGCTTCGAGTTGCTCCATGATCCACAGAGTTTCGCGATCAACCATGCGAGCCTCGACATCGAAGTGCCACCACTCCGGCGAGTCGTCAGCCCATTGCAGACGAACGTCATCGCAGGGGTCGCCAGCAAAACGGTCGCGTTGATGCAATGATTTTCGCAGGGGTAGCTCCGCTGGCTCTTGCGTGTCCGACTCTGCTGGGGCGACTGGCTCGACAGCACTCGCGGCTGAAGATTCCGCCGGACGATGCAACGACAACGGCCGAGAGGCCGTGTTGGTCACGACTGTTCCGAACGGCGAAGTCGAGGTTTGCTGCGACAGATGAAAGGCGAGGTCATCGAACCCAGGAATCGTTGAATTCAGATCGACTGTCGGTTGGTTCGCCGGTTGATTCGGTTGAAAAGCGGTCATCACATCCCTCGTGCTGAGAATTGAAATTCTTAAGTCACCCGAAGCGTCAGCGAGGGCGTGCGCTACAGGACTCCACCAATCCCGGATTCTGAATCCTGTGGAGCGCTCGCCCTCGCTGACGCTTCAGGTTACTTATCTGTTGCCGTTCGCCTTACTCCGAAGGAGTTGCGTCTCACAGCCCAGGGTTGCTCGCGAAGCGAGCTACCCTGGGAAAGAGACACAATCCAACCATGTACCCCGAAGGGGTTCCGTCATAAGGAATTCTCGAAGGCCGCAACCCCTTCGGGGTAGAGTTTGCGATGGGCTGTGAACCCAGGGTAGCCGCGAAGCGCGGCAACCCTGGGCTGTGAGACGCAACTCCTTCGGAGTAAAGGCAAATGCAAAACTATCAAACTTGGAACGACTGAAAATTGAAAAGTCTTCACGCGGCCCACCCGACGCGAGTCACCCCGTTTGGCCAACGGCGGACGATCTCCGCGAAGACATCATCGACCGTCAGTTCTCGCAGGCAGCGATGATGTTTCAAGGGGCAAATACGCTGTTGGCAGGGGCCGCAATCGACCGGCAGTTGCAGGTGGACTGCTTGTGGGTGATACGTCTCGCTCCAGGCGATGTGCGTGGGGCCGAAGAGCGTCAACGCTGGAACATCAAACGCGGCGGCGAAGTGACGTGGACCGGAATCGGTCGTGACCAGCAAGCTCGCATGGCGAACCGCCGCCTTCGTCAAGCCGATGCTGAGTGACTCCGCGGCCAAGCTGACGACTCGCGGATGCGCGACTTCGGTGGCGATGCGTTGAGCGGTCGAGCGTTCTCCCGGCCCGCACACGATCAACACCGTTCGCCCCAGATCGACCGCCAGCCGGCGAGCCAATTCGGTGAAGTATTCCGTCGGCCAATCCTTCGCCGCTCCGAAAGCACCGCCCGTATTGAGGGCGACATAATCGGTCGCATCGGCGGCCGGATGCCTCTTCCAAAAATCGGCGAGTTGTTGTTCGTCGCGCGGCAGAGTCGCCAGTTCGATTCTTCGCGACAGCGTGCGGCAGCCGAGTTGTCCGACGAGTTGCAGCATCTCATCGAGCACCGGATGCGGCGTCGCTTGCGACGGCGCGGAGACCGGGTCGGTCAACAACACACTGCGTCCGTTGCGAGCATAGCCGAGCGTCCGCTTGGCTCCCGAAGCCCAAGCCCAGAAGCCAGAGCGCAGTGAATTCGGCAACACGACCGCGAGATCAAATCGCTCGCGGCGCAAGGCCCATCCAAAACCGAATCCACGGTTGAACGGCGATTGACCTTTCGGATCGTGAATCAGCAACCGGTCCAACAGCGTCGTTCCCGCGAGCACGTCAGCGACATAGGGTCTCAGGATGCCGACCACTTCCGCGCCGGCGAACTGCTCGCGCAGCGCACGCAGGGTCGGAGTCGCCATCGCGACATCTCCGATCCAGTTAGGCAGCCAGACGGCGAGTTTCATGGTTGGGGCGAGGGGACAGGGGACAGGAAGTTGAAAAGGTGTGGTTGACGAGGGTTTGCGTTCCGCCGGGATTTGTTGCACTTGAGGCCCGAAGGGTCGTGACTCGATAGCCCAGGGCGCTAGCCCTGGGATCGGCGAAATGACGTTGGTCTTAAGCCCCAAAGGGGCGTGACTCGTGCGAACGTCAGACGAGTCGCGCCCCGTTGGGGCTTAATACCTGCATTGTGGTGCGTCCCCTGGGCTATCGCCTTGGGCTTTCGAGTCACGCCCCTTTGGGGCTGATGCCACGAAACAAAAGCCATCCGTTGTCATCCGCCAAATACCTCCCGCAAAGCCAAGTTTTCAAGAGTCCAGCTAGCTCCTAGTCCCCAATCCCTAGCCCCTACTTAGGGGCTGTGCATGATTTGGTTCGGAGACTTTCTCTGCGGTCTTCCAATCTCTTGCGGTGCAACGGTAACACCGCAAGAGATTGGAAGACCTTGGAAGACCGCAGAGGTCGATCGCATCAATGAAGTCTCGGAGTTAATTCTGGCACAGCCCCTCACGCCGCATCGCGCAGCGTGCGAATCTGCGAGACGATGCGCGAGGTGGAAACATTGGGGACTTCGCTCAAGAGGCGGACTTCACCGCCGTAGCTCTCGACAAATTCGCGGCCGACGATCGACGCCGTCGTCCCTCCTTTGGCGAGGATGTGTGGTTGCAGTCGTTGAAGCAGAGCCAGCGGCGTGTCTTCCTCGAACACGATCGCATGATCGACGCACTCCAGCGCCGCGAGCATCATGGATCGCTGCTCTTGCGAGATCACCGGTCGAGTCGGTCCTTTCAGGCGTCGAGTGCTGTCATCGCTGTTGAGGGCCACGATCAGGCAATCGCCGAGTGTCGCTGCCTCTTGCAGATATTGAACGTGTCCCGCGTGGAGCAGATCGAAGCAGCCGTTCGTGAAGACCACTTTCTGGCCAAGCTGCTTGCGAGCATCGACCATCCGAGCCAGTTCATTGAGACTGCTGACCTTCTCGTGAACCTTGCGCGAGCCGCCGAGCAGGTCGCCGAGAATCTCCTGCCGAGTGATCGCCACCACGCCGATTCGTTCGACTTCAAGCCCGCCCGCGACGTTGGCCAATCGACACAAATCTTGCGGCGAGAGTCCATCGGCCAAGCCGACACCGATCATCGCCAGCACCATGTCGCCGGCTCCGGTGATGTCGTAGACCTCACGCTTGCGAGTCGGGAACAGTTCGTGTGAGCCATCGGCCAAGGCCAGTGCGATGCCGTCTTTGTCGAGCGTTACGAAGGCGTGTTGCAGTTGCAGCCGCTCGACCAATTGCCGACCGGCGACGAACGCATCGTCGGCCGAGCGGACTTCGCAGCCCGTCGCCAGTTTGGTCTCCAGCCGATTGGGCGTGACCGCCGTCGCGCCAACATAGTCCAAGAAGTTCGCCTTCGGACCCGGATCGACCAGCACCGGGATGCCTCGCTCTTTCGCCGCGTCAATGACCGTCCGCAGCACGCGCGGCGTGCAGACCCCTTTCGAGTAATCGGAGATCAACACCGCCTGGTGCCCGTCGAGCCGCGCGAGGACTCGCGTCAGGAACTCGTCTTCGATCGCGGTCGGCAGAGCATGACGTGACTCGCGATCGACGCGGAGAATTTGGTGCGGATGCCGACTCTGAGCCTTACCGATGAACCGCACCTTGACGGTCGTCGGCCGAGACTCATCCACGAGCAGCGTCGAGCAATCGACACCCACGTTGGCGAGCGACGCCTGCAATTCCTCGCCGTCGCTATCGCGGCCGATCACCCCCGCGATGGTCACGTCCGCATCGAGTCCGCGGATCATGTTGGCGACGTTGGCCGCGCCACCCAGCCGCATCTCGTCCGATTCTTGCCGGAGCAGAATCACCGGCGCTTCCTGGCTGACCCGTTCCGCCTCGCCCCAGACGTAGCGGTCGAGAATCAGGTCGCCAATGACGAGCAGCCGAGGCTGCCCCAACTGTTGCAGAACATCAATCAAATGGTACGACATCGTGGCCAGCCATCCTTTGCTGGATCGAAATGACAGTAGCCGCACTCGCCAGAGTGCGGGGCTTCCCGCGTTCTGGCGAACGCGGCGACCCGCGCAACCGAACCGCTTGGCCGAGCCTCACGCGGGGCGGGATGTTCTGTCTGACGAGAAAATGTGTCAATGGCGTTTCTGGTGTCTCTTCTTGATCGGGAAACACCACTGTCGCATCCGGGGTCGATTCTCGTCGCCGCGCTATTGGGACTTCGCGGATTGCTATTCCAATCGAATGGAGTGCTGCGTCGAGCCGCAGCACCCCTGGTTTATTTCAACCGGCCGAGGAGTTCGTCGAGGTGCGGGGCGATGGGCTGGCTCAATGGGAGGAACCAGATCGCGGATTTGTTTTGCTCGCGATACTGGCGGTCGAGCGTCTCGAAGACCTGCTGGGTCGATTCGGCCGGGCCGAGCAGTTGGTCGAGCAGGGGAACCGCCGACTGATTCGAGGGGAGCGTGGCCAGGGCCGCCTTCAGCACCAAAGGTGCGAAACTCGATAGCCCAGGCCAACGGCCTGGGTTGGCGGATCAGAACGATTTTTAGCCCCAACGGGCAACGCCGTTAAGGATTTTGATCGAGCAACGTGCAAAGCCTTGCGGCGCAGCAGTTTTTGAGTGACCGGTCATTAACCCGGAGGGTTTGCAGCCATTAGCCGGTGGTTGAGCGAAGCGATACCACCGGAATGCCGAAGGAAAACGTCTCCGCATCCCGGAGGGATGCCAGCCAAACGCGCGCTGGCATCCTCCGGGATGCGGAGCTATTCGCGGCCCATACCGGTGGTATCGCTTCGCTCAACCACCGGCTAATTGCTGAAATCCCTTCGGGATACTTCGATGTTCCGCCATTTCCTCGAGTGAAACTCCTTAACGGCGTTGCCCGTTGGGGTACGAGGCAGTGATGAATTCATCACCCAGGGTAGCCGCGAAACGCGGCAACCCTGGGCTATGAGACGCAACTCCTTCGGAGTAACGGCCGCATGACCGCCCCTTGTCACCACGTTCGCCAGAGCGTGGGGTCTTCTCACGTCACCCACGCTCTGGCGAGCGTGGCTACACCGCAGTCCCCATGATGAAACCCACGATTTGCCAAGTCGTTCATAGCCTGCATGTCGGCGGTGCCGAGCTGCTCGTCACCGAGTTGTCGCGGGTGTTGCGCGATCGCTATCGGATCGTCATCGCGTGCCTTGATGACGGTGGCCCGTTGGCCGATCAACTGCGCGACGAAGGGCATGTCGTCGAGGTGCTCGATCGACGATCGGGAGTCGATTGGCAATGCGGACGTCGGTTGGCGAGATTCCTGCGCGAGCAGAACGTCGCGGCGATTCACGCTCATCAATACACGCCCTTCTTTTACTCGCTGCTCGCGCGAGGTCTGGGCCGACAGCCGCCGATCGTGTTCACCGAGCATGGTCGCCAACATCCCGATCATCCACGTTTGAAGCGGATCGTGTGCAATCGGTTGCTGCTTCGCTCGTGCGACCGAGTCATCGCGGTCGGTGAGGCCGTGCGTCGTGCGCTCATCGCGAACGAAGGGATTCGCCCATCGCGAGTCGAGGTGTTATTCAACGGCGTGCGCTTGGACTCGTACCGATCGGCCGCCAACGATCCCGCATTGCGAGCAGCCGTGCGACGAGAACTCGGTCTGTCGGATACCGATTTTGTGATCGCTCAAGTCGCTCGGCTGAACGAGCTGAAAGATCACACGACCGCGGCGCGAGCGATTGGTCGCCTGCACAACCGACTGGCGAGCGGGGTGGAGTCAGCGCAACGGCACTCGCTTTGTGAGCCGAACGCGCTAGCGTCGGGCGATTCGCCGTCACTCCGTCACCCACCGAGGCCCGTGGCTAGCGCCATCGGCTCACAACGCGATCACCGGGGGGCTGACGCCGACTCGCTCGCCGATGACCCGCCGAATGTCCGCTGGCTGGTGATCGGTGACGGCGAGCAGCGAGCAACGCTCGAAGCGGCCGTGCGAGACAACAACATCGGCGAAGTGACGCAGTTGCTGGGGACTCGGCGCGACGTCCCGCGACTGTTGGCGGCGGCGGATGTCTGTCTGCTGTCGAGTATCAGCGAAGGTATCCCGCTGACGTTGATCGAAGCGATGGCCGCGCGGCTGCCGGTCGTCTCAACCGATGTCGGCGGAGTGGCCGAAGTCGTCGTGCCGGAGTTCACGGGACTGCTGGCTCCGGCCGGTGATGATGCACAGCTTGCGAATCAACTCGCTCGACTCGCCGCCGACCGTGCGCTCGCAGCGCGATGGGGCGACAACGGAGCCGCTCGCGCGGAGAAGCTGTTTTCGTTCGAGCAAATGGCAGATGGCTATGCGCGAGTGTTCGAGGAAGTTGTCTGCAATGTTGAATTCAAACCTGCTGTCTCTACTCCGAAGGAGTTGCGTCACATAGCCCAGGGTTGCCCGCTTCGGGCTACCCTGGGAGAGAAGACACGCGAGGCCCTCTACCCTGAAAGAATTGCGGCCTTCGAGACAACTCTGATGACGGAACCCCGTTGGGGTACACGAGACGATTGAATCTGTTTCCCAGGGTAGCTCGCTGCGCGAGCAACCCTGGGCTATGTGACGCTACTCCTTCGGAGTAACTGCAACAGCCGACTGAGGGGCAAGGGAACTTTGATGCCGATTCTGGAAACCACGCTGACTTCTCAAGCCAACGACGGGGACGAATCGCGAATCGCGATCACGTCGCGTCGCACGCAGATCCTCGCGATCACCAGCGAGCTGCCCTGGCCGCTCAACACCGGCGGGCACATTCGGACGTTTCATCTGCTGCGATCGCTCGCCGAACAATTCGACGTGCGATTGCTGACGCTCGTCGAACAGGGGGATGTCGAACATCTGGAGAAACTGCGGAGCGTCGGGATCGACGTCCGCGCGGCGGTGATTGGACCACGTCGGCCGTGGACCGAGGCGGCTCAAGTCGCGACGGCCGCGCTGCGCGGCGAACCGTATGTGATGTATCGCCGGCACAATCGCAGTGAGTTGCGTCGGCTCGTGCGGAACGAACTGGCGCGCGAGACGCCGGATGTCGTGTACTTCGATCATCTCGATCCCTTCGTGTTCCGTCCGTTGATTCCCGTCGGCGTTCCGTTGATCGCTGACTTGCACAACGTCTACTCGATGCTGACCGAACGAGTGGCTGACGAACATCGCGGGCCGAAGAAAACTTATCTGCGTCGCGAGGCGAAGCTGTTGGCTCGCATCGAACAACGAGTGGCGCGTGCGGCCGACGTCGTGATGACGGTGTCGAGCGAAGAGCAAAACACGTTTCGAGGACTCGGCGGGCGCGACGTGCGATTGGTGCCGAACGGTGTCGATTGCCGAGCGTATGCAAATCTTCCCGTCGGCCGTGAGTGGACCACTCATGCTGTTGACGCGGTGCCAAGTAACCCGAAGCGTGAGCGAGGGCGAACGCTTCACACGACTGCGAATTCGGAGCGTCTTGGAGCGACCGCCCTCGCTGACGCTTCGGGTTACAAGGCGATCGCCCTCGCTGACGCTTCGGGTTACATGGCTGACGACCATTCTGTGCCGTCACCGACGTTGCTGTATCTCGGCGCGATGTCTTGGCAACCGAATGCGAAGGCGGCGGAGTTTTTGGCTCGCGAAATTTTGCCGGCGGTGAGGCAGCGATTCCCGAATGCTCGATTGCAGTTGGTCGGACGGAATCCGGGAGCGGAAGTCCTCTCGCTGGGACAACTGCCTGGAGTCGAGGTCGCGGCCAACGTGCCGGATGTCGGTGTGTATCTGGCTCAGGCGACGTTGTTGGCCGTGCCGCTCGATTCGGGTGGCGGGACGCGGCTGAAAATTCTGGAAGCGTTCGCGGCGGGATTGCCGGTGGTCAGCACGCCCATCGGTTGCGAGGGGATCGACGCGACGGATGGCCGCCACTTGTGGATCGCTCCGCGCGAATCGTTCGCGGATGCGATCTGCGACGCGCTGGCCAATCCCGAAGCGAGCCGCTGCTTGGCGGAGAATGCTCGGCAGTTGGCGTGGGATCGCTACGACTGGTCGGCGATCGGGCGCGAAGCGTGTGCGGCGGTGCGTCGCGCCGTGCGCGAAAGTAACCCGAAGCGTGAGCGAGGGCGAACGCTTCACTCGACTGCGAATACGGAGCGTCTTGGAGCGAACGCCCTCGCTGACGCTTCGGGTTACAAGGCGAACGCCCTCGCTGACGCTTCGGGTTACATGGCGAACGCCCTCGCTGACGCTTCGGGTTACATGGCGAACGCCCTCGCTGACGCTTCGGGTAACAAGGCGAACGCCCTCGCTGACGCTTCGGGTTACATGGCGAACGGCCTCGCTGACGCTTCGGGTTACATGGCGGTGATCCCTTTCGTCCTGCATGTGCGAGTCGTCACCGGCACTGGCGGTGGGCCGGAGAAGACGATTCTCAACTCGCCACGTTTCTTGAAATCACTCGGTTACGACTGCGCGTGCGCGTATTTACATTCCCCCGGCGATCCGGGGTTTGAGGTCTTGCAGCAGCGAGCGTCAGAACTTGATGCCGAGCTGATCTCGGTTCCCGACCGAGGCGCGACCGATTGGCGAGTCGTGCGACAATTGCTGCGAATCTGTCGCGAGCGGAACGTCGCGGTGTGGCACGGTCACGATCACAAGAGCAATGCACTCGGCCTGCTGCTGCGACGGTTTCATCCGATGAAGCTGGTCTCGACGGTGCATGGCTGGATCGTGCCGTCACGCAAGATGGCGGCGTATCGCGCGGTCGATCTCGCTTGCTTGCGGCGTTACGACGAAGTCATCTGCGTGTCGGATGCGTTGCTCGACGAATGCTTGGCGGCGGGCGTGCCGCTGGAACGCTGCCGAGTGATCGAGAATGCGATTGATCTGACGAAGTATCCGTTTCGTGACGTAGCACAGGCGGCTCGCCTGTGCGATCGGGCGACGAACCTCACAGGCGAGCCGCACGTGCGACAGATGACGTTACTCGCGGCCGGACGGCTGTCGTCGGAAAAGGGATTTGATGTTCTGATTCGCGCAGCGGATCAACTTGTGCAGGCGGGTTGCGATGTGCAATTGGTGATTGCCGGCGAAGGCTCGGAACGCCCGGCGCTGGAATCTCTGATTCGCGAGTTGCATCGTGAGGACCGCATCCAACTGCTCGGTCATGTGAGCGATCCGCGTCCGTTGTATGCGGACGCTGATGTATTCGTGCTGAGCAGCTACCACGAGGGACTGCCGAACGTGTTGCTCGAAGCGTTCGCCTGCGGAGTGCCGGTGGTGGCGACGGCAGTCGGCGGTGTGCCGCGCGTGGTCGTGGATGAATGCAACGGGCTGCTCGTGCCGGCCGGAGACGTCAATGCGCTGACAGTCTCGCTGACTCGGTTGTTGCATAACGACGCGCTGCAACAACAGCTCGCGAATGCCGCGCGACGCACGGTTGAAGAGCGATATGGGTTTGATGTGCGGATGCGAAAGGTCGTCGGGGTGTATGCGGAGGTGTTGGGAGATGGCAGATTGCAGATGGCAGATAACAGATGGCAGATTGAACGCGACACGAGACCGCGATCTTCCATCTGCCATCTTCCATCTGCCATCTGCCATCTTCCATCTTCCATCTGCGATCTGCCATCAGCCAACTGCGATCTGCCATCAGCGATCTTCCATCCTCCGTCGGCTCCGACAGTCACAGTCACCGCACATCCGCGCGGGTGGCACGAATACCTGACAGCGCACGGCTACGCGGGGTTTCAGCAGTGGCCGGAGTGGTCACGAGCATTGTCGCGCGGACTAGACCATCAGTCCTATTTCTTGCAGGCGATGGAAGACTCACGACTGGTCGGCGTGCTGCCGTTGCAGCTTGTCGAGAGTCGGCTGTTCGGACGGTTTCTCGTCAGCTTGCCGTACGTCAACACGGCGGGAGTTGTCGCGGATTCGGATTCAGTGGCGACGGCACTGGTCGATCGCGCGATCGAGCTGGCCGAGGCACTCGACGTGAGGCATCTCGAACTGCGACACGAGCGGGCAATCGAGCATCCGAAGTTGGTCAACGGCGTGACCGACAAGGTTCACATGCGACTGCCGCTGCCTGCGACCAGCGACGAACTTTGGAACGGCATCAAAGCCAAAGTGCGGAATCAAATTCGGAAAGCTCAGAAGACCGATGGCTTCACGGTTCATTGGGGCCGGGAAGAATTGCTCGGCGAGTTCTATGACGTCTTCTGTCGCAACATGCGCGATCTGGGAACGCCGCCGTTTTCGCGGCAGTTGTTTGGGGAGATTCTGGCGGCGTTTTCAAAACCAGCGACTTGGCGAGCCGGGTGCCGTCAGGCCCCGGACGTGTCTGATGACGGCGCACGTCCGGGGGCTGACGCCCTCCGGCTCGCCTGCTCTTCCGCGGAAATCTGTGTCGTGCGTCTGCACGGTCGGCCGGTGGCGAGTGGGTTGTTGATTCATGGTCCCGGCACGACTCAGGTGCCCAGCGCTAGTTCGCTGCGCGAGTTCAATGCGTCGAACGCGAACATGCTGCTGTATTGGAATCTGCTGACTCGCGCGATCGAGCGCGGTCAGCGCGAGTTCGACTTCGGGCGCAGCACACGCGACGGCGGAACCTACAAATTCAAAGCTCAATGGGGAGCCGTTGAGCATCCCGCCGTGTGGCAGCATTACGTCCGTCAGGGCCACGCGAGCGACATGCGGCCGAGCAACGGCAAGTTCCAAAAGTTGATTCAGATTTGGCAGCGACTCCCCGTGTGGCTGACTCGGTTGATCGGGCCGCGGATCGTGCGCGGGATTCCGTGAGGACATTTCAGCAATTCAGGTAGGACGACATATTGGGCATTGATGAGTGGTTATAGGTCATCGGCAATCGGTGGTTTGTTGTTGATCGAGCAGATGGCGAATGGCGAATGGCAGATGGCAGATGGCAGATGGCAAATGGCGAATGGCGAATGGCGCTAGGTCTCAGTTTGATCGTTTCACATTTGCGTTTACTCCGAAGGAGTTGCGTCTTATAGCCCAGGGTTGCCGCGCTTCGCGGCTACCCTGGGATCGCGGTCCATCGCACTCTCTACCCCGAAGGGGTTGCGGCCTTCGGGCATTTCCTATGGCAGAACCCCTTCGGGGTACATTGAAGGTTTGCGGCTTTTTCCCAGGGTAGCTCGCTTCGCGAGCAACCCTGGGCTGTGAGACGCAACTCCTTCGGAGTAACGACGGCACTACCCGCATGAGGATCAGCATGATGAATCTCAAACGCATTTCCCCCTTCGCTATTCCGACCGTGATTCGGTTGGGGGTCGTGTTGTTGGCGGCGGTGGTGCTGACGTTCTTGCTGTTGTCGTCGGACCCGTCGCGGATCTTTCGGTGGCTGGCGATTCGCGGCGGCCGGCAGGTTTACGACAGCACTCCCGATTGGGTGCAGCACTTCTCGGCTTATCTGCTGTTTAGCTTCTTGTTGCAGTGGTACGCGGCTGGGAAGTCGCGGTGGTTCGTGCCGCTGCTGGCGGGGTTCGCGGTCGCTCATGCGATGACAACTGAGTATCTGCAACAGTTCGTGCCGGATCGGACGAGCGATGTGCGCGATCTGGTGGTGAACTTTTTGGGGATCGCGTCGGGACTGTTGCTGTCTCGCGTCGCGATGTGGTTGTTTGACGCTCGGCATCCCGAGGTCGAGATGGCGTTGCAGCTTCGTCCGCAACGCGGGATCAAGACGAGCGTGCGGTCCCCAGGTGAGCCGGGTGGCGTTGGCCGCCGGACGGGTGACGATCAACGCGTCCGGGGGCTGACGCCCTCCGGCTCGCCGAAGATACGCGGGGCGGTGCCCACAGGCTTATCGCGCGATGCCTTGACGGTCGGTCTGGGCGAGTTGCAGCCGCCGCGAGTGCTTCGCTTTGGTGTTCTGGCGGGGTTGTGTGTGCTCTCGGTTGTGCTGATCGGGACGGTGCATGTCGTGCATGGATGGCAGGTCAAGCGGCACTCGGGAGCGTTGATGGAAATGGGCCGGCAGGCTCAAAAGGCCGGCGATCTGAAGGGGGCGAGAGATTACATCGCTCGGTACGTCGGCTTGATGCCTGATGATGTCGGTGCTCTGTCAGATTACGGATTGCTGCTGGACCAAACGCACGCGGGGCCACGTCAGGCACGGCAGGTGTTCATGGTCTACGAGGATGTGTTGCGAGCCGATCCGACTCGCGAAGAGATTCGTCGTCGGCAAATTGAGATCGCGATGGAAGCGGGACGCAGCTCGGACGCGCTGGTGCATGTGCGAGTGCTGAGGCAGTCGTATCCGACGGACGGCAAACTGGACTATCAAGCGGGTCGCTGCTTCGAGGAGATCGCCGAGTACGACGCGGCGGTGAAGTCCTATGAAGCGGCCCTGGAACACTCGCCTGATTTGTTGGACACCTACGCTCGGTTGGCGTGGCTGAGTCAGACGAAACTGGATCGACCGGAGCGTGCTCGGAACATCTTGGATGAGATGGTCGCGCGATTCCGAACCTCACCGACTTCGTGGCTGACACGCGGTCGCTTTCATTCGGAGTTCGGATCGCTCGACTCGGCGTTGTCGGATTTGGAACAGGCCCGCAAACTCGCGCCGGATGCGGAGGACGTGCTGTTGGCCTCGGCGCGGTTGGCTTACGACCGAGCCGCTGCCGCTCGCACGGAAGGCCGCGATGCGCTGGCTCAGCGGATCGTCGCGGAGTCTCGGCAACAGTTGCAGCGCGGGACCGAGCGGCATCCCGATCAACTCGAATTGCGATTGCAGCGCGTGCTGTTGGAAGCTCACTTCGGAGCACCGGCCGAGGCTCAGCGACAGATTGAAGAGTTGCTCAAGCTGAGTCCCAAGAATGCGCAGGCTCACTTGCTGCTGGCGGACATGACGATCGAGCAGGGCCGCTTCGAGCAAGCTCGGTCGGCGATCGACAAGTTGCCACGGACTCCGGGTTCGGACGCGCTGCGACTGTTCTTGGAAGGGCGCGTGTTGATGTCTCAGCAGCAGTGGCCGCAGGCGCTGGAGACTTTGGAGCAAGCTCGGCGAATCACGACCGACTCGTCCGGCCTGATGGAGCGGACGGACCTCGCGTTGGCTCAGTGTCACGCGGCGGCCGGAGAGGATGAGGCTCAGGCGGCGGCGCTGCGGCGAGTGCTCAAGGCGAACCCGGTGTCGGTGCCGGCTCGGCTTGGCTTGGCGGCGTTGTTGCTCAAGCAGCAGCGATTGAAGGAAGCGATTGCCGAGTTCCGACCGCTGGCCCATCTGCCGCAAGTGAGACTGCAACTCGCGCGGTTGTTGATCGTCCGCAATCTCCAACTGCCAGAGTTGGCTCGCGAGTGGAGCGAGATCGAAGAACTGTTGGAGCAAGCTCAGCAACAGCGAGACGACCCGGTGAATACTGTCCTGCTGCGAGCGGAATTGCTGGCGGCTCGCGGTCAGTTGGATGCGGCGCGGCGAGTGATCGAAGAGGCTCGCGTGACGCAGACGGATCGGATCGAGTTCTTGATTGCCTCGTCGCGATTGGCCGAACGTGCCGGCGAAACGCAACAGGCCAATCTCGCGCTGGGACAAGCTCTGTCGCTGGCCGGGGACGCGGCACAGGCTGAACCGTTGTTGCGAAAGGCGTGGGAGAAAAAACGGACTGACTTCGCGGCCGCGCTGGCGTTGCTCCAACACTTGGTGCGACACCAGCAACTCGATGCGGCGCAGACATTGTTCAAGCAGCTCGACGAGCAACAGGGCTTGCGACAGCGTCCGCAGGAGTTGGCACAATGTTATGTCGCACTGCATCAAGACGAGCAGGCGGTCGCCGTTTATCGCGGCGCGCTGGAGAAACAACCTCACGATGCGGCCGCGCTGCGATCTCTGGCGGAGTTGCATCTGCGACGTCAACAGCTCGATATGGCGGCTCCGCTGCTGTCGCGATTGCTCGATGCGCAGGGGACGTTGCCTCCGTCCGAAGTCCGCTGGGCGCGGCGTCAATTGGCGGTCGTGTGGGCCGGTCGCGGTCGGCGACATCAGGCGCTGGCGTTGCTCGACTCGAATCAACAGGACGGCTCGGCGAGTGTCGATGATCAACGGGCGCGGGCATTTGTTCTCGCATCGAGTCCGCGTCGTGCTGATCAGCAGACGGCGGTGAAATTGCTGGGCGAGCTGGCCGATCAAAATCAATTGCTGCCGAAAGATCGCTGGTTACTCGGCCGGTTGCTGGAATCGCAAGGACAAACACACGAGGCCGACGCTCACTTCCGAGCCGTGTTGGACGAGCTTCCCGACCTCGTCGAGTATCGGGCCGAATACGTCGCCAGTTTGATCCGTCGCGGCGCGTTGGATGATGCTCAGTCGCGGCTCGCAGAGTTGCTTCGACAATCGCCGCAAGCGTTCTCGACGATGTCGCTCGAAGTGCGACTGCAAGCGGCGCGCGGCGAGTCAGCGTCGGTTCTGAAACGTCTCGAAGCAGAAGCGGCCTCAGCGGGTGACGATGCCGCGCGACTCGGACAACTGGCGGCGCTGGCGGGTGAGTTGAATCACGGATCATTGGCCGAGCGGCTGTATCGCCGCGCGGCCGAGCATCAGCCGCAAGCAGTGATCGCATTGGTTCGCTTCCTGGCTCAGACGCAGCAAGTCTCGGCAGCGTTCGCGGTCTGCGAATCCGCCTGGTCACGTCTTCCAGCCGAGACCGCCGCACCGCTCGCGCTGTCGCTGCTGGCGTTTCCGGACGGTCGAGCCGAACGCTTGTCAAAGTTGGAAGCAAAGCTCGTCGCGGCGGTCGAACAAATCTCGCGATCGACGTCGCTGCTGACCAACTTGGCGGACCTCCGCTGCTGGCAAGAACGCTACGACGAAGCGGAAGAGCTGTATCGCCGCGTCCTCAGCCGCGAACCGAATCACTCGGCCGCTGCGAACAACCTCGCGTGGCTGCTGGCTCTGCGGGGACGCGACCTTGATGACGCGGCACAGCTCATCGGCAAGCTGATCGAACAACATGGGCCGAACCCGCAGTTGCTCGACACGCGCGGCTGCGTGTATCTCGCGCTGCGTCGGATGAAACCGGCCGTTGCCGACTTCATCACCGCGAACGACGAAGCTCCATCACCCCTCACGCTGCTGCACTTGGCAATCGCTCAGGCCGAGTCGAATGATCTCACCGCCGCTCAAGCGACGCTGGCTCAGGCGAGAAAACTCGGATTGAAATCGGAGTCGCTGCCGCCGCTCGAACGCCCTTGGCTGAGCAAGCTGGAACTCACGCTGTCGCGCTAACGCGAACGGCAGGACTTAAGTAACCCAAAGCGTCAGCGAGGGAGAGCGCTCGCTGTCGCGCTAACGCGAACAGCAGGACTTAAGTAACCCGAAGCGTCAGCGAGGGAGAGCGGTCCAGGACGCAACAAATCCCGGATTCTGAATGCTGTGAAGCGTTCGCCCTCGCTTACGCTTTTTGAAGTTGCGCTGTTTTCAGCCCCGAAGGGGGCGGAACTCGACAGCCCAGGGCGAAGCCCTCGTTGTTCCACACATCTTGGCGTGTTTGCGACGATCAGCGACGATGGGTGAAGGTCAGGAAGTTTTTGAGTTCGTTCCAAGGACGGAACCACATGATTCCAGAATGGGTGACTGAGGAATTG
>JBJXEX010000496.1:0-9500 GCA_046156195.1 Planctomycetaceae bacterium
GGGAGAGTGAGCGAGGGAGAGTGAGCGAGGGAGAGTGAGCGAGGGAGAGTGAGATGACTCCCTCGCTCACGCTTCGGGTTTCATCGCGGCCATGAATAATCTTGGCTTGGGTGAGTTTTTGGGGACAGGCGAGCCGCCTGTCCCACGCATAGGAAAGGAAACTTGGTTCGATGGCGAGATCTGTGGAAATTGGGGGCGTGCGATTGTTCCTGGCCGAACCGGACCCGACTCCGGGTCAGTGGATCGGACAAGGGGAAGTGCTCAAGCAGTTGCTGGCGTGCTGGCTGGTGGTCGATGCGGCCGATCTGCCGCTGACACCGCGATTGGTCGGAGCACCGGGGATTGGCAAGACGACGCTGGGCATCGCCGGAGCACATCTGCGGAAGCAGCCGCTTTACATCTATCAATGCACATCGGACACGCGGCCGGAAGATTTGCTCGTGACGCCCGTGTTGGCCGAGAGTGGCAAGATCGTCTATCACGCTTCGCCGCTGGTCACGGCCATGCTGACCGGAGGCATCTGCATTCTCGACGAAGGGAATCGCATGAACGAGAAGTCGTGGGCCAGCCTCGCGTCGTTGCTCGATCACCGCCGCTACGTCGAGTCGATTGTCGCCGGCATCACGATCCCAGCGGATCGCAAGTTCTGCTGCGCGGTCACGATGAATGACGACGAATCCACGTTTGAGATTCCCGACTACATCCTCAGCCGCTTGCAGCCGACGCTGGAGTTGGGCCATCCAGCTCGTGCGGACGAGCTGGCGATTCTGAAGTATCACCTGCCCTTCGCCGACGACGAGATGCTCAACCTGACCGTCGAGTTCTTGCAGCAAGCACATGAGCTGAAGCTCGACTTCTCGACGCGCGACGGCATCAATGTGCTGCGATACGCGATCAAGCGAGCCTTCCAAGACCCCACGCATCCGCTGGGCAAAGACGCGGCTTGGCGTGAGAGTTTGCATCGCTGCCTGGGGGAAGAGGCTCTCGATCTGAAGGACTTGGCCGATCGCAAGCGGTCGACGTTGGGAGGCAATGTCGTCCCAATGGGCCTGGGCGATTTCTTCTTTTCGCCGGACGACCCGCTGCACCCGGACTATCACGACGACGACCTTGAAGAAGAGGACGAGTAAATGTGGTGCGGCTCTCCGCGTCGCAACGCACGAGGCGGATGGGGGCGAGAAAAAAACAACCGAGGACTAACGTCCGGAGGTCAATGGTCCGCGTGAACTCAGACGCGAGCAGACCGTTTGCAACTCGGCGCGGAGCGACTCTTGATCGTCCGGGCTGGAGGACATTCCGTAGCGCGCTGCCGCGTAGTGCTGATACCACACGGCCGCTTCACGCAAGTTGGGAGATCGAACCGCGGCCAAATGCAGTCGCTCGGAAAATTGGTGCAAGGTTTCGTGCGCGGCCCGTTCGAGATCCAAACGGGTCAGGCGGCGATCCAACTCTTCGAGCAATCGGCGCAGCTCAATCAACGCCGGTTCGGAACGGAGGACGACAACGGCTCGGCGACCAAATCGGACTTGGCGGACAATCAAGAACAGCACGCCCCCCGTCAGGATCAAGCCAGGGATCGTCGTGACCAGAGCCATCAAGAACAGCTTCACGGCGAACAGCTTGCCGGCCCAGTTCTCATTGGCGAGCGCCATGCGGATCATCTGACCGCGCAGATTCAGCTCATCCCACAACTGCCACAGACCGAACGATTCGACGGTGCCGGGGATCGCATCCTCCGGAGTCGCGTCGACAACGACCCAGCCTTGACCCGGCAGATGTGCTTCCACCCAAGCGTGCGCTTCCCGTTGCCGGACCACCCAGTACTTGCCGATCGGGTTGTATTCGGCACCCGCATAACCGGTGACGTACCGACAGGGGATGTCTCCCATCCGCAGCAGCACGGCGGTGCCACTGGCAAAGAACTCGCAGTGAGCGGCCGGCTTCTCCAACAAGAAGTACGACACCGGATCGTGCCCCGGCGGAACTTGGATGTTGAGACCGTATTGATACGTCGCGAAGAGCTGCTTCACCGCCGCAATCTTTTCGAGCGGCGTCCGACAATCGGCGAATAGACGGGCGGCCAATTCGGTCACTCGCGGGTCCACCCGATCGGGCAGCTTTCGCAGTCGCGCATTGGCGTTGATGGCTTCTGGCTGCGGCAACTCCAGCGACTGCCCCGTCACCCAATCGATGGGCTGGACAATCGGTTCGCTGGAATTCGACTCCGATTTTTCAGGAACCCACGCGACGAAGCTCCCTCCCGGAGGCAAGTTGTCCGTGGAGACGACGCTGTGCCGATCGAAATACAACAGCTCGGAAGATGTTTCCAAGCGGGACGTTTCCAGCGGCAGGAACGAAAAGCGATCCACGGAGGTCGTCCGCCAAATGGCAACCGGACGCATGTCACTGTCGAGCTTCGGTCGCAACAAGAACTGCGGCTGCTGCGTCGAGCTTGCCTGGCTCACATGCACGAGCTGATCGCCGCTCGGCATTGGCTTCCGGGTGTGGATCGTCGGCAGCCAGTCTCCCTGCAAATCCCAACCTGTCGGAGTGTACCGATCAAAGACTGCTCCCCGCAGATAGCCCGGCGCTTGATCGGAAACGACTCGCAACGCGATCTCGTCGCTCAGCGCCGACCGCAAGAGCTGCACCGATCCCAACGGAGCTTGCCCGGAGAACCCGACGTAGAGATTCCTCCGATCCGCCAGAGCACGCGGCCCCGCCGCGCGATTCAAGAGTTGCTCAAGCTCGGACCAGCGCGACAGCAACCAGGTATTACTGGCACGCGCCGTCACCGCGCAGGTCAGCAACACTCCGACACTCAACACCGGTCTCACCCAGCGTGCGTGCTGCGAGGGAGGTTCCTGCCGACGTCGCGCGACCGAATAATAAAAGCACGACAGCCCCACCAATGCGAGCGTCCCGTTCTGGTACATCCGCCGCATCCGTCCGTAGCGAGACAGTCCCACGTCTCCCAAGCAAATAAAGACCAGCACCGCCAGCAACGGCAGATAGACCGGCAGCGGACGATCCGGACGCCTCGCCCACAACCGCGTCACCTGGACCAGCAAGAAGAACTGCGCCGCCGCATGCATCAGCGAATACATCACGAAGCCGTTGACGTTCGGCGGGTCATACGGAGCCAGATACCACTTCATCCCACAGAACCCGACGACCACCAAGTCGATCGCGGGCAGGTATCCTCCGGACAACTCCCAGCGGCGTCGCCACCACACGGCTGGCAGGCTGATCGCCAACACCACCACGGGAAACAAGATCGTTTCCGCGAAGTACCAAAACATCCCGGCCTGCAACAGGATCAACAACCACGCGATCCAAGCCTGACGGTGCATGAGACCAACCTTCGAGACGTGCCTGTGAAAGGAAGACAGCGCACATCGTAACCTCCAGAGGGCTGACTTCGCCGCGCTTGGCGACCCCAACGCCGCGCAGTGTGGCACGAAGTTCCGAGACCGTGAACTTTTCGTAGGGTAGGCGGCTCGCCTGTTCAGTTCTTCCGAGACAACGAACAGGCGAGCTGCCTGTTCTACGATTTCTTCACAGCCTCGGAGCGTTGAACCGAGAAAGGGGACACATCTTCGCAACCGCGTCTATTCTCCCGGACGTCGCCACTTGGGCATCATCGTCGTCAGGCGTGTCTTGGCTTTGCCGGCCGCCTTCGCGTCCGCCGGAGGGGCCGCGGGGGCCGGAGCCATCGGTTCGGCCGGAGCGGGTGCTTCCGGGACTGGGACGAGCATCCGGGGAGCCGGGTTTGGCTCGGGAGCAGGCGGGCAGCCCACCGGTCCCGCGGGATAGGTCGGCACCGAGTAGGGCATTGCGTGCTGCATGGTGTATGTCGATGGCATATACCGCTGGTGACAAATCGGCTCGACCCAATACTGCGAGTGAGCGGGATGGTGGTGATGAATCGGAGTATAAGAGCTTTGCCAACGTCCATAGTAACCTGGGTGCGGCTCACGCACATGAAACTGCGACGGGACCGGCGGCTGAGGCAAGCGGTGAGGAGCCGGTTGCCAATACGGAACCTGCTGGTAGGTGTAGCCCAACTGAGTCGTGTCGTTCGGCGCATACACCTGCGGATAGCTGCGATACTCGCCAGCCGCGGGCGAACCGGTGCCGTACCATTGCTCCGGCCAATAGCGGTAGTAAGTCACTCCGCGACGCACGACCGGCACTTTCACCGGAGCGTTCCAGCCGTAATCCGGCGGCAAAATGTAGTAGTCGCAACAGAACGCCCACTTCTTGATCGGTTCCAGACAGCAATCGTGTCTGCACCCCGTGCGGCAATATCCCGGACAAGACGGGCATGGCTGCGGACACGGTTGCGGACAAGTGGGGCACGACTGATAGGGATACGCCGAATACATCCCGTCCGCGAGACTCTGTGATCCCGTCGCCATCGCCAGCAGGCATAATCCGGCGAAGCTCAGTCCCTTGAGCATAACATTGTTCATAACAATTCCCTTTAAGTCACGACTCAAGCAGCGAGCCGGGCGACGTTAGCCACCGGACTGGCAACAATATCAATCGAAATCCGGGGGGCTAACGCTCCACGGATGAATACAAACAAAACGACCTCTCATCCAATCATGGACGCGAACAGTCTTTCGTCACCCGCTCTCACATCATTCTGCCCTCACATCATTCTGCTCGCCGGAAGTCAGCAGAATGATGTGTGATGGCTTGGCATCTTCCCAATCGAAGCTCGAACGAGTGCGAGCACTACCAGCCTCGTCCCCCGCGTGTCGGGACGACGTTGGAGATTGGAGTCAATCGGCTCGACGGCATCCCGTTGGAGTAATTCATGGTGTGTCTCACGGTCGGGGCGAGCGGCACGGCGATCGGCACGCCATAGCCCTGAGCCGCGTAGACTTGTCCGTCACGACGATCGGAGTAGTTCGGGTCCGCCGCGTAGACGAAGTTGTAACACCCAACCGGAGGCACCCCTTCGCCGCCATTTCCCATCGGTTGGAGGTAGGCCAGCTTGCCGTGAATGTGAGCGCGAATGATGCCCCCCTGCTGGCGATTGCGACATTGGAACATGGCCCATTGCTCGTCCCACCAACCACAACACCGCGAACAATGCCGACAGCCATGTGCGGGACAAGGGCGGCTATACATCTCCTCGTTCCAATCGGATTGAGGCCGTGCCCAGCTGACGGCGTGATCGCGCATCGAATGCCCCGCATCGCACCAAGTCTGACCCGCGTCGTGAAACGTGTATAAGTCCACTGTCGGCTCAGCCGGGACTCCGCGACGAGCCGCTCGGCACGACGGACAACCACACGGCCCCCAACCAGGATTGGGGATGTAGCCGCGCGGGCCACATGCGGTCGCTCCGCAGTTCATTGGGCCAGTGGCTCGTCCCGGAACTTTCGCCACTCCGCAACAACCTTCGGATTGATGAGCGACGGGCGAAACTTGCTTGCTCCGCGAGACGTTCGATGTCTCATAATCCGCCGACTGCACGTCGTCCGCCAAGGTGGCGAGACCCATCGCGTGCAGAGCCGTTCCGGCGATCAACATCCCGATGCCGCCGCGAACCCATTGTTTCAGGACCATGTTGTCTGCTCCCACATCCGTGTGATTTCGTAGCCACGCTCGCCAGAGCGTGTTGAGTTACTTGTTTAACCCCAACGCCAACGGCGTGGGCGATTCGTGGAATAACAACTGACGTTTTCGCGCACGCCGATGGCGTGGCGGTTAAACAACTGATTCCCACGCTCTGGCGAGCGTGGCGACTTATTTCATTGACCCAATGCTGACCGGCGGGTGGAAACCCGAAAACCACCGATAGCTGCTCCGATACTTGACCTTCACTTCCGTTCCTTGCAGCTCCCACTTGTCGTGAGACTCGATGCCGAACGGAGTCCACCACCAGCCACCGCGGACCTTGTAGTAGAACGGTGGGTACAGCGACTTGTACTCATGCGGATAAAGCATCTCGTGCGGCGCGAACGCTTGGTTTGTGTAAGTCGTACCGCCGACATAGGCCGGCACGTTCGGCACCGGGCACGGATACATCGGCGCGTGCAACTGAGGGTATCCCTGCGGAGGGGGCATCATCCGCGCGCCCGGCGGCATCGGCCCGGGCATCATGTGTCCTGGCATCATCTGCCCGTGCATCATTTGGCCCGGCATCGTTTGGCCCGGCATCATCTGCGGAGCCATCCCGCCATGTTGAGCGGAGGAATCGGTCGCCAGCGCGGCGACCAACACTGCGGCTCCCAATGCGATGAAAACTGACTTGAGCATGTTCGCCCCTTCAACGTCCGTGTTGCTTGAGTCACCCAACACCGAGCAGATTGACCATCCGCCCGCCATCCCGTTCGGTCATCCTTGACCGCTGGCTGGTCGCGACTCTGTGTGACGATTGTTCCAATCGGTCACGAGCAACCTGCCGCATCGGTTCTAACGGTTCTGCCGAACGCCTTGGCCAATGACGCTGTCCGTAGCTCGGCATAGCCGTCACTCGCCGAACGACCGGCACATCAAGACGAGTCCCCGAACCTTGCAAACTCCAGCCAACCGCTAGAACCTGCCGCCCGTTCGCTGATGCAAATTACCTAGGTTGCCGGGCAGAGATGTCGGAGTACCCGCGTTCGCCAGAACGCGGGCGAATGGCCGAAGCATGAGTTTTGAAGTTGCGCTCTTTCGAACAAATTCGACCACGACTCCAAGAATCAGTCCCGAATTCATTCGTTTCATTCCTTTGACCAGATTCCTTTGATTTCAATCTGAAACACAGGTTCGCCCCAGGAATCAAAGGAATCTGGTCAAAGGCATGAAGACGACTTGAGAAATTGAAAAATCTATGCGGTGCCGAGTTCAAAGCGTGCAACTTCAAAGAGCGAGGGCGGATTTTTAGAAGACGACGATTTCGTGACCGGAGCTTCGTGAAGCGTCCGCCCTCGCTCACGCTTCGGGTTCGTTTTGGTTCCCAAATGACAATGCGCGATTGAAGGATTCACCGTGCCCCGAAATGACGATGATGCGACCACTCCAGACACTGCCAACGGAACTGCCGATGCCGGCCAATTGCAGTACGTCTCGATCAGCCATGAGACTCGCCGCAGATACTTGAACTACGCGATGAGCGTCATCATGTCTCGCGCGTTGCCCGACGTGCGGGACGGCTTGAAGCCGGTGCAGCGACGGATCCTCTACACGATGTATGAGGAGATGCGGTTGCTGTCGGGATTGAAGCATCGCAAGTGCGCGGGCATCGTCGGGGCCACGATGCAGGACTATCACCCGCACGGCGATCTCGCGCTGTACGACGCTCTGGTTCGCATGGCTCAGGACTTCACCTACCGATATCCGCTGGTCGATGGGCAAGGAAATTTCGGTTCGGTGATGGGACTGCCGGCCGCGCATCAGCGGTACACCGAGGCTCGGCTGACCGCGATCAGCGAACAACTTCTGATCGAGCTGCGGTACGAGACGGTCGATCTCCGCCCGAACTACGACGCTCGCAAGCAAGAGCCGGTCGTGCTGCCCGCTCGCTTTCCGAACCTGTTGGCCAACGGCTGCTCCGGGATCGCGGTCGGCATGGCGACGAACATCCCGCCGCACAACTTGGAAGAACTCATCCGCGCCTGTCTGTTTCTGATCGACTCCGAAACGGAAGTGACCGTCGCCCAGTTGATGAAGTACGTCAAAGGCCCCGACTTCCCGCTGGGTGGCCGCATCGTCACCGATCGCACGTCGCTGCGGCTCATGTACGAAGAGGGACGCGGCTCGATCAAAGTCCGTGCCGAATGGCGGCTCGACAAAGAGAAGCGGCAAGAGGTCGCGAGCCGGATCGTGATCTACACGATCCCCTACGGCGTCGAGACCAATCCGCTGATGGCCGAACTCGGCGAGATCATCAACGGCCGCAATCTCCCGCAGGTGCTCGAACTCAACGACGAGACGAATGAGAAACTCGGACTGCGAATCGTCCTCGAACTGAAGAAGGACGCCGATCCCGAAATGGTCATGGCGTACCTCTACAAGCACAGCTCGCTGGAGCAGAACTTTGCGTACAACGCGACCTGCCTCGTGCCGACCGAATCGGGAACGCTCACGCCGGCCCGCTGCAACTTGGTCGAGATGCTCAAGCACTTTCTCGACTTCCGTCTGCAAACCGTTCGTCGCCGGTTTCAGTATTTGCTGGCTCAACTCGAACGCCGCATCCACCTGCTGGAAGGCTTCGCAATCATCTTCGACGGTCTCGACCGAGCCATCAAAATCATCCGCAACAGCGACGGCAAACAAGACGCCGCCACCAAACTGATGAAAGAGTTTCCGCTCGATGAGGTCCAGACGATGGCCATTCTCGAAATGCAGCTCTATCGCATCAGCAAGCTGGAGATCGACGACATCCTCAAAGAGCTGGAAGAGAAACGGGCCGAAGCCGAGCGGCTGCGCAAGCTACTGAAATCCGAAGCCCGACTGTGGGGCGTCGTCCGCACCGAACTCGAAGAGTTGCTGACGCTGTTCCCGGACAAACGCAAGACGAGCATCGGCTCGTCGGAGGAAGTCACCGAGTTCGACGCGACGGCTTACATCGTCAAAGAGAACGCGAACGTCGTGCTGACTCGCGAAGGTTGGATCAAACGAGTCGGCCGGCTCGCGAAGGTGGAGGGGACTCGCGTCCGCGAAGGAGACACGGTCCTCGCCGTCGTCCCTGGAAGCACGCTGGACACGGTCGTTTTCTTCGCCAGCGACGGCATCGCCTACACTCTGCCGATCGACCAAGTCCCCGCCAGTAGCGGCTACGGCGAGCCGATCAGCAAACACGTCAAACTTCAAGATGGAGTCAGCATCGTCGCCGCGATCACGACCGACTCGCGCTTCACGCCCGAAGACGTGCAAACGAAGGACGCCCCCCTTCCCTTCCCGCATCTGTTCGTCGTCACCGCGTTCGGTAACGTGCTGCGTCTGCCGCTCAGTCCCTTCCGTACCGCGTCGAACAAGAACGGCCGCAAGTTCTGCCGAGTCGTTCCCGGCGACCGAATCGTCTCCGTCGAACTGATCCGCGAGGCCGAGTCGGTCTTCATCGTCACTCGCAAAGCTCGCCTGATCCACTTCAACATCGCCGACGTGCCGATCCTCTCCGGAGCCGGCAAAGGAGTCCGCGGGATCAAGATTGAAACCGGAGACAGCGTGCTCGGCTTCAAACAGATGACTCGCCCCAGCGACGCGCTGCGAGTGACCACGAACGCCGACAAGACGATGACCTTCGGCCAAATGAAATACACCGTCACATCGCGTGGCGGCCGAGGCATCCGCACCAGCCACCGCAGCGAGTATGTCGAAATCCTCCGCGACCCGATCGAGCTGGTCGATTGGGCCACTCTGGAAGGCGAAGCGAAGGAGGCCAAGTAGGCGAGTCACACGACGCACTTTACGCGGCGGCAAAGTAACCCGAAGCGTCAGCGAGGGCGAACGCTCCAAGACACTCCAATTTTGAGTCCTGTGAAGCGTTCGCCCTC
>JBJXEX010000273.1:0-16751 GCA_046156195.1 Planctomycetaceae bacterium
TCTTTCGGCTGTGCGACGAAGCCCAGCGAAAAATCTTCCTTCCAGACATCGAACAGCAAGGCGACTTGCCCGGCATCGGTGGCTCCCGCCGTGCCGATGGATTTCAGATCGGCATCACTGACCGTCGCCGTCCGCACGCCAACTGATTCGACCGTCCGCAGTCGTACGGCCGGAGCGTGCTGCACGAGTGCTCGGCCGATGTGCGAGGTCACTTGATTGATCTTCAACGTCGGCACATGCCACGACTCGCCCGCTGGCACCGGCATCACGCCACGAAAGTCGATCCGCCGCGAACCGTCAAACGGCTGCCGATAATTCAACGTGATCCGCGTTGAGTTCGCATCGTTGGGATCGTCCGACAACTCCCATGCTTCGAGTCCGCTGGAATCGACATCGGTGATTTCCAACGTCTTCGGCACGACGCAAACCAACCGATCCAGCGGTGTCCCATGCAACTGCAACGCCGTGACCGCGTGCCAAGTGATCTCACCCGGAGCGACTCGCAATCCAAATCCCGTCGTCGCGAACAGCAGCGAATCGGTCGCTCGTTCCCGTTGCCGATCGGTGAGCTGAATCGCCACCGCGTTTCGTTTTCCACCGATAGCCAATTCATAATTTGCCGGCTGATCGTTCGCCGCCGGACGTTCGACGCTCAGTCCATCGAGATGCAAATGTTTGCCCGCCGGCACTGCGATCTTGAGCGTGGCCGCGATCCCCGGCAGCACTCCCACCGATGCGACCTTGTCCGCTCCGACGGCCGTCAGCGGCGTCGCAAGTTCGACGGTCAGCGTGTGCTCGCCGCGCGTGTCGCTGAGTAAGAACAATGTCTGCTCGTTGCGACCGAGCTTTGCCGGTTGCCCGTTGAGTTTCGCGCTCTCGACCGCCATCGCACCGAACGGCAACGGCAACGCCTGCCACGAATCGGCAAGCTGACTGATCTTGATGACCGCCTCGACAACCAATTGCTCACCTTCAAACTTGGCCGAGTACGTCGCTCCCGAAATCACCGCACCGACCGACGCTGTGATCTTGGCCGGCTTGTTCTTCTGAGCGTCACGATACAGCTTGAGGAATTCGTCGCGCGGCAACAGCACTCCGCGCTGATCCTTGGCGATGATCGTGTCGAGATCTTCGACCGGCACGAAGACGCGGCGGGCTTCGACGTCCTGAGCGGCTGCTGACAACCAGCAACTCAGTGCCAACAGCACGGCACCGATGGTTCGGCCGACAGCCGATCGCCGACAGCCGAAAGCCGTGATACCGTTTTTTGAAATCCTGAAAAACGGTATCACGGCGATCGGCTTTCGGCGATCGGCGATCGGCCGGGCAAGAGACGAAAACATGTTCTGGGTTCCAATCATGGACTCACACTTTTCTGACCGTAGCCGCGTTCGCCAGAACGCGGGTTGCCCGCACTCTGGCGAGTGCGGCTACGAATTACGTCCCGGGATCAGGTGGCGGACTAACGGTGGCCGGGAACGGTTGCGACCAATCGAAGGTGGTTCCCTTGGAGCGTCGGGCGACTCCAAAGAGCGACTGCACGATCCACAATGCGAACATCAGCGCGATGCCCCAACGAGCGACGGCCACTCCGTGCAGCACCGTGTCGGCGTCGTTCAACCCAGTGCAGACGGCAACCAAAACTCCCGCCAACACCCAGCCGAGCCGATTGCGCCACGTCGTCGGAATCAACACTGCGCCGAGCACGAACAGCGAGATCGTGGCGACGATGGAAGCGAAGCTGATCTTCCACCACGTCACGACAAGATGCTCCGCACCGCCGAGGTTGTGGAATGAGTACGCCTGCCCTTGAGTCGCGAATTCAGCGACACCGACCGACGACGTGTTAATCCATTGATCGAGTTCGGCTTGATTGACCGTCGATGCGATTTGCCCGTGGAACGCTCGATCAAGCGTCAGGTGTTGTTCGCGAACGAACAGGTCCGGCGTGCCGACCAGCGAGAATTTTTCCGGCACCCAGACAACAGTTCGCAGTTGCTGCACCGCGACTCCCGATCCCTTCGGCTCGCCGATTCGCGGCAGTGAAACTCGCAGCTTGCCGTTCCAGCCGTCGAACGGCTTCGGATTGATCGGCCACAGAAACTGCAAAGTGATCGAGAACACTTCGTCCGACTTCCCGCTCCGAGCGACGCTCACAAAATAACTGTCGAACGGATCGTCCGAGGGTTTGCCCGCCTTCTCCGGCGAGACCGATTTGTTGTCGACCAACACACCCAGAATTTCCGCCCCCTTCGGCAAGTCGATGCGGAGCCGTTGCCGCTCGCTGGTCTTTAGCTTGAAGCGGCAGCGGTACGACGCCTTGTCATCTTGATCGACGACGACTTCGATCAGCCCTTTCGAGACGACCGTCTCGACCACGGCCTGAATCTCGTGCTTCGCGGCAGCGACTTTCAGAGAGACCGGCTGCGAGTAATACCGATACGCCAGAGAACCATCCTGCGACAGCAGCGACAACTCGCGCGGGTCGATCGCTTCGAGGTCATCGCCGATCACGTCAGCGGAGACCGTCAACGCCTTATCTTTCTGGACCGTGACCTCGCCGTACACATCCGCCAGCGCGACCTTGCCCGCCTTCGATTCCCCATCGCCCGGCAATCCCACCGCGCGAACGGGCTTAAGTTCCTGTTGCCACGAGAGTGTCGAACCGGCCTTCTTGTCCTGCCCCTCGGCGGGCTTCAGATCGTAGGTGATCTCAAACGGCACATCGCCAATCGCCTCGCGTTGCAAGACGATCGTCCACGTCACCCAACCCTCGACGGCCTTCTCGGCTTTCTTCTTTTCTTTGATCGCGGGGACGGTCGCTCCCTGAGCCGTCCGAATCTGCACGGCACCGGCCAATGCTTCGGGGACCGCGATTTGAAACGTGTCGAGTCCCGCAAACTCGACCTTATAGGTCACCGTCGTGCGGACGTCCGCCGTCTCTGTCTTCGCGTTGAGCAGCGTCGCCACCATCGCCGTCAGACGAGTCGGTCGGCGCGTCGTCTTCACTGGAATCTCGACTGGTCGCCGAGTGAACGACCACGCCGACGCCAGCGTCCCGCCCGCGACGAACGGTGGATTCGGATCGGCATTGCGTTCCGGTTGCACTCCCTTGATCGCCTTCTCGTCGGTGAGCACTTCGATGGCCGGAGCCGCAAAGATCGTGACCTGTCCGGTCTCACGCTCGACATTCAGCGGTTCGAGCAACGGCAGCGTCAGATTCTGTTCCTTCTGAGTCGCGTCGAGCGGGACGTGACCAATCACGTTGAACTGGATCGCTCCTTCTCGCTTCATGTCGAGCACGACTCGGAGCACCTTCTGTCCTTCCTTGGTCTCGACCGGGTATTCCTTGATCTGCGGCGGGCCGACAACGCGGTCGATCACCATTTTGTCGGGGACGCGCAGTTGCAGCTCAAACAGGCCCGCCCGTTCGATCGTGTAACTGACCTGCGTCAGCGATCGGAGTTCGTCGTCGAGAAATTGCAGCTTGGCGACATGATTGACCAACACGCGCGGCTCGACCGATTTCGTCGTCAGCTTCAACTCGACCTTCGGCGAATAGAACTTGTAGGCCAGCGAACCGGGACGGCGAATCGACTCCGCGACCTCGGCTTCCTCGATGCGCGTCAGCCCCGTGAGCTTCTCGATATTCAGCAGCAGATCGGCCCCCTTTGTGACGACCAACTGCCCGCTCTCGCGCACGACATCCAGAGCATGAATGCCCGCCGCCGGAGCGTTGTCGTTCAGTCCGACGACATCAAACGCCCCTGCCGGAGCAGGCCGCTCGGTGTGAACTTCCAGCGTCAGTGTCTTCTTCGCACCACTGAGCAACTCGATCGTGACGACTTGCCGAGTCGCCTCATCGGCCTCCTTCAAACCTTTGACGTTGGCATCGTTCGACGACACTCCAAGAATGCGGTCTCCCTTCGGCACGGCGATTCGCAGTTGAGTCAGCTCGCCGCGCAACACCTCGTATCGCAAGTACGCATCGGTGTGGATGAGGCCATCAGCGACGGAGACCTGCGTGTGATTCGTGACGCTGGCGAGCAAATCCATCTCTGGCTTGATGCTCGCCTTGGGATGCCACAACACGCCGATGCGGCTCGCCGCGCCGAGGTTGCCGACGATCTTGGTCTCTTTGCCCTTCGCCTCCACCGCCTGCCGCACCAGCAGCGGAGTCACCTCGACCGCTTGATCGGCTTCCGGGATCAGCAATTCAAACTTGGTGACGCCAACCGCCGGAACTTCGAGATCGAAACTCTTGCCATCCGGCGACGACCGGACTCGCGCGGCGAGTTGAATCTTCACCTTGTGCTCGCCCGGCGTTGGGAACAACAACGAATAAGTTCCGTCACCTGTCGCTCGCAACAAGACCTTTTCGCCGGCTTTGTCGTCCGCCCCTCCCTCACTGATCACATCGCCAACCGCTGCGTCGCCGAACTTCAGCGGCAACTCCGACCACGCCTTGCCCAGCACTCGCACGGAATACTCCGCTTCAATGCGGGCGACATCCTGATCGATCTTGGCCCGGTAGCTCGCGGCCGAGATCACCGCGGCCACGGGGGGCTGACCGAGCGGCTCAACGGACTTGGTCCAGAGCTTGAGATACTCCGCATACGACATGAACACGGTCGCCTTCTGCTTCTCGAAGACCGTGCTGAGCTGCTTGTACGGAACGTAGATGAGTTGCTCCCAATTGGCGGCGGGAGCCTCTTTGGGCTTGGCCTCTTGAGCGTTCGCCTGAGTTGCGGAATATGGAGTCGGAAGACCCAAAGCGGCGAAGACAAACCAGCACAGAAAAACGGCAACGAGTCCTCGTACCGAGCTGGCTGGAAAGCCAAAGGCCGGGTACGAACATGCTTTCCGAACGGTCATGAGCGGAAGTCCTTGAGGCAACAGGAAGTTCAAAACGTAGCGATTTCGGAGTTTAGGCGACCTCGGTAAGCCTTGCCAATTAGCAAGTTGAGGCAGACTGGAGATTCTTGGACTCGACGAGGCACCCAGATTTGGTCCCCATCCGCAACCTCCGCCCCCAAAAGGATCGTTGAGCGGGTCATTGAAGTCCGTGCGAAAGTGGCAGGACGTGGCGTGCCCCGGCCGAGGCCCCTCCGCAAGAAGTCTCTTGAGAAGAGGATCGCGAGAACTCACTGCGCCCGCAGCGGATTGAGCTGATCATCCCGCAACCCGACCAGCACCAGCTCGCCGCCGGGGGCGAGCTTCAGGTCTCCATACTTCGCGCCGTTGAACGTCTCGGCCTGACCCTCTTGAAAGAAGTACGACTCGGCCCCCAATCGCACGTCGAGCGAATTTCGTCGGCGGAATCGAATTCGGACTTCATCCGCGGCCAGCGGCGCGCCGGCGTCGATTCGCCGAAACGTGCCGACCGAGCGATCGTCGATCCCAACGACCAAGTAACCGTCGGTCACATTCGCAGGGATCGCCGAACTCGCTGCGCGGGACGCCGCGTAGTTCAGAATCATGTAATCCCCCTGCATCAGCGAGCGGGGATCAACCGGTGCCAACTGAAGCAACAACGTGCGACCCGAGCTCAGGACGAGTTCCTTCTGCACGACGAGCCAGTTCAGAACACAAATCACCAACAAAGTCGCAGCAACAAACAATGCACTCTTCATGTCAAACCCTCCTCGTCCAGTGAGCCGAACGCGCTAGCGTCGGGTGATTCGCTGTGAAACATTCCCCACCGAGGCCCGTGGCTAGCGCCATCGGCTCACGAATTTGTACTCAACCCGAATGAACGAGACCTGAAACTTCTTGCCGAGCCACTTGTCGGCTCGCGATCACGCGAGCCAGCCACAACACCAGTCCCGTCCCCACCAACATCCCCGACTTCAACAGCAGCGTGGTGTTGAAGTCGTAATAAAACGCAACGAGATACACCGGCAGAAACAACAGCCCCAACGAGCGGAGCAAGTTGTCTCGTTCGAGATGCCCCAACAACAAGATCCCCACCGCCGCCAGCACTCCCGGAGCCGACAAGACTCCGATCAACGCACAGGCCCCGGCCGATAGCAGGATCAACGTCGGATTGCGTCGCTTTCCCGCCGACATCAGCCAGGTGATCAACCACATCTCGGCGGCGACTTGAATCACCGACGAGGGCCACGCCTGCATCTGACGAAACTCCGAAGTCGTCAACAGCAATGTCGCCAGCAATCCCGTCGCCAGCGCGTATCCCGCTGGCCACAACACGGGCTTCGGACGCCAAGCGAAGATCACGCCCACCCCCGCCGTCTGAATCAAAACGAGTAAATGAATCAGCTCGTTGCTGTTCTGCTGGTTCTGCCATCTCCAGTCCCAGCTTGCGATGACGAACATCAACTGCGGCGCGGCCGCCAGCAAGAACCGAAACACACCGCTCGGATACAGCGGATAGACGACAACGCTCAGCACCACGGACGCGACGACCGCCGGCATCAAGCCCTGCGCTCCACTTCCGGCCGCCACCAGGAGCATCACATAGCCCGTCAATCCCGCCGCGAGTGCGAACTGCCGCGCAAACAAGTGCGGCATCAGCCGGTGAATGAAGATCGCGGCGGCCGTTCCCAACAAACCCATCACGCCCGTCGCGACCATTTGGTCAAAGGCTCCAGCGATGGCCAGACAAATCACAAAACACAAGCACGCGATCCAGGCCCCAAAGCCGACCAGCACCATCACGAACCACGGCGTCTCGTCTTCCGAGTCGTGCATCAGCAGCTTGGCCGCTTGTTCCAGTCCCGAAATGGCGAAGTGACCGTCCTCTTGAAGCCGAGCCAGCAACTGTCCCATTGATGTCGCCGGTGTCTGCCCACTGAGCGGCAAGGCGCTAGCCGCCGGTGTCTGCGATCGCGCATCACCGGCGGCTAGTCCGCCGGGGCGGATGCCGCTCAGTTCACGGTCGCTGTCGAGCGTCCTTCCTCGCTGACGCTTCGGGGTATTTGGATCGTCACGTTGCCGACGCAGTTCTCTCAACAGCCACATCGTCGCCGCGCTGACCGTGCCAATGACGATCATCCCCATCAGCAGGAATCGGCCCATGTCGTCGCCTTGCATTCCCCCGAACAACGCGCGACCGATTCCGAAATCCAATAACGCGCACACACACGTCACCACATAAGTCAGCGACAACAAGTCGGGGGCGGAGTGCCGAAAATACCGCCCGGCCAACGGCAGAATCGCGATCAACAGAGCGGTCGGGATCCACCGATCCATCGTCTGATTCGGTCCAAAGACTCCCACGATCAGCTCGATCGCCGAGATCATCAACGGCACCAGCATCGCCGGGACCAACAACCAACGCACCCAATGCTGTTGCAACCACGGCCAACCGCGCCGCCATCCGAACTCGCGCAGAGCCGCGAAGCCGCCGTTGAGCAGTGCCATCGCGACGTACAACATCGCCCCCGTGAGGCCGCGAGCGTTCAGCACTTGCTCCCAAGCCAGCACCAGAGCCAGGTTCACCAAGGCGATCCAAAACATCCACAGCCCAGCGAACCGAGCCAGCGCGACCCAGGGCAGAATCAACAACGCCCAGCCGACAAACAGTTCATAAGCATCCGCGCCGGTCTGATAAATCTGCCCATAGACCGCCAAGAACACGCCGACAAAAACCGCTCCCGCGAGCTGGGCCGCCTGACCGATCGGCGAGTCCAACCCGCGCCACCAGGCCACGCCACACGACACCAGAATCGCCCCCTCGACCAGTCCCAACTTCACGAACGGATGCAGCGCCGCCCAATTCCAAGCGAAGAAACAAATCACTCCCGCCAGCACCAAGACCAGTCCCAAGAACACCAACGCGCGATCAATCCAGCGCCACCAATCCAGGGGACCATGCAGCATCCGCAAGGCATCGCGGCGACCGAGATCGTCAATTAATCCGTTCGCGAACAACAATCGCACCGACCGCGCCGTTGCCTCGCGATCCAAAACCGCCGCAGCGGGAGATGGCTTCGACTCAGGCTGTTCGGAGATAGCGGCGACATCGCTCATGGTCTTTGATCTCGTTTCACACGAATGCAGCTACCATCAACCAGTCGCGCGCAGGATACGGCGACCAAACCCACCTTGCCACGAAGTCACGGCTTCGCTTTTGGCAACAGACTGGCGACGACCCGCTCGCCATCCAACGCATTCCATTGCGTGCGGCGCAGTAACTCCAACTGAATGTCCTGGACGGTGGCCTCTCGTAAGAGGAGTGTCGGATTCATCGCGTAACTCCAGATTGGTGTGTTGAAGTTCTCAGAATCGAATCGGATCCGCTTCCGCCTGCGTCAGCGCGAAATCGACATCGCGATAAACCTCGGCGAGCGACAGGCGACATTCAACCGTCGGAAAGTCGAGCGTCCCTTCCAGCCCGGAACTCGGCACCATCAACCATGTCGCGCCGTCCGCTTGTCGGACAAAGCTGGCGACGCGGGCCTCGGTTTGCGAGATCAACACATACTGCTTCAACGAAGACAGCTCGCGATACAGGTCGAACTTCTTGCCGCGGTCGTATTTCTCCGTCGATTTGGAAAGGACCTCGACGATGACCTGCGGGTTGAGCAGTGTGTCGCGCGTCTCGTCTTCAAATTCGATCGGCGGACAGGCGACGACAACATCGGGGTAGGTATAGAGGCCGTTGGCGCTGACTTGAACTCGCATGTCACTGGAATAGGCTCGGCAGCCTTTGTCTCGCAAACGCTCGCGAAGTGCGAAAGTCACGTTGTCGGCAATGAGGTTGTGGGCCTCCGAGGCACCCACCATCTCAAACAACTCACCACGATAAAACTCGTGACGAATCTCCGAGACACGTTCGACAGCAAGATACTCTTCCGGCGTGTAGCGGGGTTTGGGCACGGCAGACATGGCAACTCCTTGGAGTACTCGTCAAGAAATCCTCAGCGTGCCGACAGGGATTCGATCTGTCGGATGACCCAGCACTTGAGTTTCGCGAGCATCGCGAAAATTGTCAGAACGTCCGCCGAGGACGCGTCATTGCTAGGGCTGTTCGTGTAGGTGTTGGTCGATTGATCCAGCGTGAGAAAGAACCAAAAACGGCCGATCACATAGCAACCAAGGAAACCTTCAACCATTCCACCATCGGCGGGTGAGTTCGCTCATCCCGCAGTCCGAAGGTGTCCTCGAGTTGCTGCATCGTCCAATCATGGAAACAGGTCTTGATGATCTCAGAAGTCGTTGAATCAGTTATGGTGGAAACCTCTCATCAAGACCCAGTCAGCAAACGATTGTTCGCGACCCATCATATTATTTGTGCTCGGCGGACAAGGTCTCGACCGTGACGGCCATGATGACCGGCGAGGTCACGTCGCGAGCGGAGCCTTTGACGAGTTCGATCGTCTCGATCTTATCAGCTCGTTTGGGGAAGACGGCGAAGTAGCGGGCTTGCTGGCCGCGCAGGGCGAACGCGAATTTGGACTGCGGCACATCGACTCGGCGGATGTAGTCGGCGAAGTGTTCGCCGTTGAGCAGCGGATGGTCTTCGGTTTTGCCGTCCGCGTATTTCAAGCGGACGATCATGCACGTCGTTCCCTTGTCGGAAGCGGGCCAGCCCCAGCCGCTGATGCCGCCCAGAAAGTGAATCGCCTTGGCCGTCGAGTTACACGGCAGCGTCACCGACTTGGGCATCTTCGGCGGGATGTTGCCGGCCGAACCGTTGAGCATGATCACGTTCGGAGTCTTGTCTCCTTGCGGATCGACCAGCACGAACGGCACCCCCTCGAAGATCTTCGGTTTCCAGTCGGGGAAGATCAGCCGTTCGACGTCTGCTCCTTCGCTGTTGAACATCCCCTTGGTGCTGACGATCGTCGCCACCTTGTCGATCGGGATCGGCAGGTACTTGCCGCGAGCGGTCAGGAACTCCAGCAGGTCGCGAAGTTCGATCGGCGTATGCAGCTTCTCGACCCCTTCGGGCATCAGCGACTTTTTGGACGAGATCAGCTCTTCAATGTTCTCGCGGAGGATCGTGTGCTTCTTGGCTTCCGAGTCAATCAGCTCAATCGCCGTCTTGGACTCGGAGGAGAGCAGGCCGCTGAAGACTTTGCCATCGTCGGTTTGCACGGTGTAGATGCGAAAATTCCCCTCGACCGAGCGGCTGGGATCGAGGATGTGAATGATCAACTCATGCTTCGGATGGACCGCCATGCCGGTTAGGTCGGGACCGATCTTGGTCCCCTCACCGGAGTGCGTGTGACACTTCGCGCAGGTCTTCTTGAAGACCGCTTTGCCGTTGGCGACCTCGCCGGTCTTCTCAATCGTCGGCATCAACTCGTCGATGACCTTCTGCCGATCAGGATTCGGCAGCCCGCCCCCCTTCGCCAGCAGCGGCTTCACGCGAGCGGCCAGTTCCTTATCCGGATGCGTAGCGAGCGCTTGCTTCTGTTCCAGCGACAAGTCCGAAAGTTCCACGGCACCTGTCTCGAAGGCCGCGATCAGCGACTTCGTCCAATCGGCTCGCGCGAGCAAACCTCGCAGCGCGGTTTGTCGCACCGTGGGAGTCAGCGTTGGCCAACTGGCGATCAACGTCTCGCCCGCGGACGGTGACTCGCTGAGTCCAATGGCTTCGACCAACCCCGTGGCCAATTCGGCCGAGGTTCGCGGTGTGATGAGCTTCGCCAGCATCGCAATCGGTTCCGCATCGGACTTGCGAAATTCAATCAACTGCTTCGCGGCGGTGATCCGCAGCGAGTCTTTCGCCTTGTCATTCGACACAACGGACTCGAAGCCCTTCGCAATTTCGGCGACGTGCGCTTCGAGCGATTTGCTGCCCCAACGGCTGGCGAGATTCACGAGCATTCCGCGCGATTGCGGCGGCAGCTTCGACATCAGCGACGGCAGGTTCTGATCGGCATCCGGCGACAGCGTCAGCCGCCGATCTTTTGGCCAGCCCCGATTTAGCCCGGTCAGGATCGCTCCCGAAACTTCCGGCGTGGCGTTCGCCAATCCCGCGAGCACCAATTCAAACGCGGCCACTGGCGTTGAGGACTTGCGGTGTCGCACTTCGCCCAGCCCCGTCCGGCCAAGATGTTCGGCCACGATTTCAATTCGCGGCAGGACCGCAGCGACCGGTTGCGGCCGAGCCACCTTGATCTGCTTCGTAACCGGCGTGGCACTAGCCGCCGGCGACTGCTTCATGAGCGGCACGGCGCTAGCCGCCGGTCTCTTGTCCGGGACGGTCGCACCACCGGCGTCGAGCGCTTTGTCGCTGACCACAATCGGAATGCTGACCTCCGCGCGTGTCATCGCCATCAGAAAATCGAGATCGTGATTCGCCGCCGCGGACGTGAAACCATCGAGCAGCCAGCGATCGGCCGCAATGGTTGAATCTCCCGCCAGGTACGCGAGCGCTTCGCCAGCCTCGTTGTACTCGCGAACTTCCGACAGTCGTAACAACGCCGCCAGCCGCACCTGCGGATGCGGGTCAAGCAGTGCGACGCGAATCAACGATTTGCCGTCGTTCCAATCGTCTGCCGACATCGTCAGCACTGCGTTCCGGCGAACTCCGGCCGAGGGATGATCGAGCAGCGGCAACACCGGCTCGGTGCTGACCCAACTCTTCCAGCGCGGCAGCGCCTGCATCCCATGCAGCGTCCAAAGTGCGTGCGTGACCGACCCCTTCAGGCCCACGCCATCCACACCAGGCTCCGTCAGCATCTTCAAGAGTGGCGGAGCGACCGCGTCGTCAGCCCGCTCGATCAACAACCGCTGAGCATGTCGCCGCCACAACAGATTCGTGCTCTGCAAGGCGGCGAGCAGTTGTTCGCTCGTCGCATCGCCGAGATTGAAAGTCTCGGACTCGCGCTCGTTCGCGCGGCGTTCCAATTCCGCCAGCCGTTTTTCGCGTTCGTCTTCATCTTTCGGCTCATCGACAAATTCCGGTTCCTTCCAAACGACCCGATAAATCCGACCATGCTTCTTGTCGCGGAGATCGATCTCATAAGCATTCCCCTTACCGGTCTTATAGCCCGCCGGCGTCGGGTTATGCTGCACGATGATGTTGTACCAGTCGATCACCCAAAGCTGACCGTCGGGACCGACCTCGGCCATGATCGGAGCACACCACTCGTCATCGCTGGCGAGAATGTTCCACGGATTGTTCGAGCGGAATCCCGCTCCATCGGGTCGCAGCACGAACGTCGAGACCAGCTTGCCAGTCGGCTCGCAGACGAACGCGGTACGGTTCCAGTATTCCTTCGGCCAAGCTCTTGCCGTGTAGAGTGCATGTCCCGCCGCAGCCGTGAAGCCGCCGTGCCAATCGACCTGCCGCACCTTGTCGCTGAACGGCTCGATCTTGTTCCGATCGGCGATGCCGTTGAGCACGCTGCTCGACCAACCGCGTACCGATTCGTAGTAGCGATTCGGGATCGGCAGGAACTCGCTGGGATTGCCGTTCGCCGTCGAGCCGAAGATCAGACCCTCTTCGCTGAGACCGAGACCCCAAGTGTTGTTGTTGGTCGAGCGGAGGAATTCGACGTCGGTGACGCGAACATCGCCGTCATGTTTAACCCCAACGCCATCGGCGTGGGCGGCTTCGGGGATCGAGCCGCTCGCCAAGCCGGTTGTCGAGCCGCTCGCGCGCACGCCGTTGGCGTTGCGGTTAAACGAGGCGTCACCCTCAACCTTAAACCGAAAGAACCCCATCCGAAACGACTCACCCGTCTTCTTGCCGTCGTCATACACGGGTTTTGAATTGTTATAGCCCTGCATTCCATAATACCAGTTGTCGAGGCCATACTGAAAATTGCTGACACCGCCATGCGTGTCGCCGAGCGCCCAGCCGGTGATCAGCACTTTGCGAACGTCCGCCTTGTCGTCGCCGTTCGTGTCCTTGAGATAGACCGTCTGCGGGCCGTCCTGCACGATCGCTCCGCCACGATAAAACGTGATCGCGGTCGGGATGCTGAGCTGCTCGGCGAAGATCGTGAACTTGTCCGCTTTGCCGTCGCCGTCGGTGTCCTCGCAAATGCGGATGCGGTCGCGGCCCTTCGTCGGCTCTTGCAGTTCGTTCGGATAGTCGAGCGTTTCGCAGAGCCACAACCGGCCCCGCTCATCCCAGTTCATCGCCAGTGGCTTGCCGATTTCGGGATCAGCCGCGAACAGCTCGACCGAGAAGCCAACCGGTGTGATGAAGTGCTTGAGCGACTCTTCGGCTGGCAGCGGCTTTTGCAGTTTCTTGACCGGCTCGGCCATCGCCCCCCACTGCTTGCTCGGCGGATAAAACGGGATCACCGCATCGGCGTACTCAAAAGGCTTCACGTCTTTTCGCGGAGCGGTCATCTCCGGCCGATCGGAGAAGTTCGGGACTTTGCTGACGTCATCGCCACACGCCCAGCGAATGCCCCGCTCGACGAGGTTGTGAAAACCGAGATTGCCCCACGTCCGCTCGTCGTGTCCCCAAGCGGTGTAGAAGACGCGCCCCTTGCCGTGCGTGCGAATCCAAGTCCAAGGTTCCTGCCCTTCACCTTCCGATCGCGTTTCCAGAACGACGCGATCCTTCTCATTATGCTTCGTGTGGACGTAGGTCTCATCCCAACTCTCGAAACCTTTGTAGCCCTTCATCAGCGGATGCGATTTCGCCGCATCGGTTGGAGCGACACGAAACGTCCCAGTCCCATGTCGCTGAAACTGAGCACCCATCAACGCGACGATCTCGTCGTTGTTCCGAAAGCAGTAGCTCGCACAGTGCAGCGGAACGAATCCCTTGCCGCTGGCGACGTAGTCCAGCAACGCTTTGGCTTGGTCGTCCTCGATCTTGTCGATGTTCGCAAACAGCACGACTCCATCGAACGCTTTGAGCTTCTCGGCATTCAGATCGCCGACGACATCCGTGTATTCCAGCTCAATCCCAGAAGCCCTCATCACCGGCTGCAACTGCCCGAACCGCGCACGCGGCTGATGATGCCCGTTGTCACCCAGATACAGCAGCTTGAGCTTTGTCGGCGTGTCTGCGGCGACAACGCTTGAAGTCACGAACAACATCGTCCCGATGAGTGCCAACATCCAAAAGACACTTTTCCCAAGCCCAGTTCGATGATCAATACACATAAAAGGATTCCTTCTGAAATGCTCGATGAGCCTTGATTATTCGTCCGTTTTAAGAGGTCCGCGATCTCGCCGCCCCCTGCAATGTCGCAGTCATCGCGGAAGGTCGCTACGCCGACCGCACCCCACTTTTTACACGATACGGTGGCGATCCATTCGTCGTCGGTCGCGTGGCTGACGAAGCCCCGAAACTGGTGAGGCACCGCCGTCAGTGTCGGCCCAGACTCATCAGGCCGCTTCAACGAGAAGTCTCAAAACTCCCGCTCCGAAAATCTACTGTGGTGTCAATCAAAACATTTTTGACACCACCGTCGCCGAAGTCCTGTAGAGTCTGGTCGGGATGAAAACCGTTTAACGGCGAGCCGAAGCCGTAGGCGAAGGCGGATGCGAAGGCGGCTTGCGGTTTGGTGGGCAAGCCTGCGTTGCAGAATCGCAAAATGGCCAACAGACTGCGGCCCCATTTTGCTCGGAGCCACAACCGCATGAGTCCCACCGCAGACCTGTCCGCTCAGCTCGACCGCTTTCGCGATGACTTTCACAAGCTGCGGGGCGAGATCGGCAAAGTCATTGTCGCTCAGGATGAGATCGTTCGCGGGACGTTGCTGTCGCTGCTGGCTGGTGGGCATGTGCTGCTCGAAGGAGTACCGGGGCTGGGCAAGACGCTGCTCGTTCGCACGCTGGCCGATGCGCTCGATCTCAAGTTCTCGCGTATCCAATTCACGCCGGACCTGATGCCGGCCGACTTGATCGGCACCAACGTCTTTCTGGAAGACGACACCGGCCGCAAACATTTCGAGTTCCAGCCAGGCCCGGTCTTCGCCAACATCGTCCTCGCCGATGAGATCAACCGCGCGACTCCCAAGACGCAATCCGCGTTGCTCGAAGCCATGCAAGAGCACACCGTCACCGTCGCCGGCCATACGCATCATCTTCCCGAACCGTTCTTCGTGCTCGCGACTCAGAATCCGTTGGAGATGGAAGGGACGTATCCGCTCCCCGAAGCGCAGCTCGATCGTTTCTTCTGCAAGCTGCTGGTGAAGTTTCCCGCGCTGACCGAGATCGAAGCGATCCTCGACCGCACCACCAACGTCGAGACTCCTCACGCCAGTTCGGTGCTCGACGGAGCACGCATCTGTGAGATGCAACATCTGGCGCGGCAGATTCCGATTGCCGATGACATCCGCCGCGATGCCGTCCGCTTGATTCTTGGCACGCATCCGGCCGACCCGCTCGCCACCGAGATGACCAAACGCTTTGTCCGTTACGGCAGCAGTCCGCGCGGCGCGCAGGCCATCATCCTCGCCGCTAAAATTCTGGCGATCATCGACCATCGCTTTCATGTCGCTCGCGATGATTTACGAGCCGTCACCACCGCGGTGCTGCGACATCGCTTGATCCTCAACTTCGAAGGCCAAGCCGACGGCGTTTCCACCGACGCGGTGCTGCAAGACGTGCTGACGAAGATGCTCGGAACGTAGCTCGGTTGCTCCGCGACTGAGATGCCGCAACTGCCGGCGTTTTCGAGTTGTGTAGATACCAATGGCTCACAAGGTTATGGGCACTGCCCGCGCCACAGCTCCAACCGAGCGGGCAATTCCTCTGGCCGAGCGACTCCGGTGGTCGCCAATTGCTGCACGGTGATGGACGCGACGAGGTTTCCGATCAGAGCGGCCTCAGGCATCGTCGCGCCGGAGATCAAGGACAAGACCATGCCGGCCGTGACGCTGTCTCCGGCTCCGGTGGGGTCGATCGGGCCAGCGACTCGCACCGCGCGCACGAAGGTTGGCACCGGTTCGCTGACCATCAGGCCGCGCTCGCCGAGCGTCACGCAGACGGGAGCTTGCGTGGTCGCTCGCAGAGCCGGCAATTCGGATTTCAACCGTTCGAGGTCAATGCGTTCATCGGGCAGCGGATTGGCGTGACCGACCGCCTCGAACTGGTTCGGCTTGATGAGCATGTTGCGGAACTCGCGGATGTGCTTGCGGCTGTCGGCCCAGAAGAGCACGTTCGGATGCCGCCGAGCACGCTCGGCCAGAGCGGTTCGCATCGCCGCTGTGATCACGCCGCAATCGTCCTCGACGACTTGATCCAGCACGATCACCGCCTCGACTTCCGGCAGCACCCGATCCAACGTCGCCAACACTTGATCGTGTACCGATCGCGGCATGGGCGCGCGATTCTTTGTGTCGTACCGCTCGTGCTCACCCGCGAGACTCGGATCGCGCCGATCTCGCGGCTTGAGATACGTCGGCGTCATGATCTCGCCGCACGTCACCAACCCGTCGGTCGAGCATCCGACTTGATGCAAGCAATGCTGCAAATCAAACGCCTCGCCGTCATCGCCTACGGCCCCGATCGCGTGCAGGGTCCGGCAACCGAGCGCCGCCAAGTTATTGACGACCGTCCCCGCCGCTCCCGCGAACCGCCGAATCGCCGTCACCTGGTTCGCGTTCAACCCAGTCTCAAACGACGGCTCATCCAGCGCGTGATCGACCTCCAGATACTTGTCGAGAAAGAAGTCCCCAATGACGGCAATTCGCCGCGAGGGAAACATCGCCAGCAGCTCGGCAAGGCGGTCAGCATTCATGGAAAGCTCCGAAGAGTTTGGCGAAAGTTCGGCCAGGAAAATATCGCGTGGCAAGCGTATGCCACTAGTCCAACGACCTTTGTAGCCGCGGTCGCCAGAACGCGGGGGGCCCCAGCCCGCG